>JAGOIF010000132.1 GCA_017995775.1 Aliarcobacter sp. | reverse complement strand
GCACAAAATAAGGTGGAAATTTTACTATCATAATACTTCATACAAGTTTAATTATTATGATAGTTTTTCTTGTATGAAGTGGTATAAATTATTTGTTTCTGAACTCTTTTTCATTTACTGTTTCTAGTATTTTTTTTGCAATTTTAGATGTATTGATTGCAATATCATGGGTTTGTGAGGCAACGGATGCGTTATTTTGTGTTTGTCTATCTAATCTATTTACAACATCATTTATTTGCTCAATACTTGTTCTTTGCTCACTTGAAGATATTGAAATATCATGTATAACTTCAGTTGTTTTTGCTATATTTTCTTTTAATTTAATATAACCTTTTATCATATCATCAGCAATTTTTTTGCCACTATTTGTTTTACTTGTTGCATTTTCAACTAATTCTTTTATCTCTTTTGCAGCTTCTGCACTTCTACTTGCTAGGTTTCGCACTTCAGCAGCAACAACTGCGAATCCACGTCCTGCTTCACCAGCAGTTGCTGCTTCTACTGCTGCGTTTAAAGATAGAATATTTGTTTGGAAGGCGATTTGATCAATCACTGTAATTGCATCTGCAATAGATTGGGTTTGTTCATTTATGGAATCCATTGAATCAACTGTAATATTAGCTAGTTTTTGACCTTCTTCAATTGAAGTTGATAACTCTTTTGAATGGGTTTCCATTTTTGAAATTCTTTCTGTATTATTAATTACAGTGCTTGTAATTTCTTCAAGAGCAGCAGCTGTTTCTTCTAATGATACGGCTGTTTCATTTGAAGCTTTATTTAATACATTTACATTTTCTAATAAAATTTTTGAACTTTCATCTAGTGTTAATCCATTTGTTTTATTTTCTTGAAGCATTTGATTAATAATGTCTGATAAGTTATTTAATCCAAGGGCAACATTTCCACTTGGATTAGAAATATTATTAACGAAATTTAATTTTGAATACTCTTCAAGTGATGATAAAATAACATTAATATCTTCATTAACATTTTCTTTAATTGTTCCAATCATATCATTTAACATATCTTTTAATTCATTTAATGAAGAGTTAGAAGTTGTATTTTTTATTTGTAAATTTAAGTGACCTTCTTTAACTCTATTTACAACATTTTTAACTTCTTCAATTAATTTTTTATCTTCATTTAAATTATGGAAAATCAATTCCATTTGTTTATCAATTTCAGCTGCCATATTTCCAAACTCATCATTTGATTGAATATTTAGTTTGTTAATATTTTTTTCTTCACCTTTTAAGTATTTGAAAAAGAAATTTAATCCACTTTCTAGAGTTTTTAATGGAGCTAATATTTTAACAAGTGCAAAAAGTAAAATAAGTAAAATAATAACAAGTAAAGCAACATATAAAACTACTTCTTTAATTAAATTTGCATTTATTTTATCTGAGATAGATTTCTTATTTAATTGAATTATTAATTTCCAAGCTGTAACATCAACAGAGCTAAAAGCAACTAATTGAGGAGCATTTTCATCTAAAGCTTCACCAAAATTTGAAGGATTATCACTTTTGATTTGTTCATAAATTTTATTTGGAAGATTAAACAGCTTATCATCTTTATGAATGATTGTTTTTCCCTCTTTATCTACAAGATATGCAAATCCTTGCTCGTCTAGACTAACATTTAAAACAGCATTTACAACTGTATCAAGGGCAATATCAGAACCAATAACCCCAATAATTACACCATCTTTTTTAATAGGTGCAAATACAGAAATAACTAATTTTTTAGTAGAAAAATCTATATATGGTTCAATGATTCCTGATTTATTTGTTTCAACAGCTTTTTTATACCAAGGTCTTGCTCTTGAGTCATAATCGTGGGTTTGTGGTGTTCTATAAGTTCCATCAAATTGTAGGAAGTTTCCGTTTTGTTCAATTCCTAGATATACTCCTGAAAATTTACCAGATAAATTTCCTAATCGTAATCTATTAATAACTTCATCATTTTTAACATCTAATGATAATGATGAAATTTCAAAAGCAACCGCTTCAATAATATCAATTTTTGATTGTAAATAATTATTAATTGATTTTGAAGTCTCTTTTGCTAAATCTAGCTCTTTTTGTTTTATTAAATTATATTCTGAATTGTAGTTATTATAAGAGTTATAAAACCCTAAAATAATAAATGAAATTGAGACACTAACTAGTATTAAAGTAAGAATTTTACTTTTTATCGTAGTATTTTTCATCACTAATCCTTTTGTTCTATATTATGAAATATTGTATCACATAAAAGAGTATAAAAAGTGGGCGAAAAGAATTATTTATTAAAAAGTAGAATAAAAAAAAGGTCAAGAAGAAAAACTTCTTGACCTTTTAAAGTATTTATTAAATCTGTAGATTTAAAGATTACCCTAAAAATGGATTTGCATATAATGCAATCATAGCTACAACAAGTGCATAAATAACTTGTGCTTCGATCATCGCTAATGCAATGAACATTGTAGTCATTAATTTTCCACCTAAACCTGGGTTTCTAGCAGTACCAGCAATAGTTGCAGCAGCAGTATTACCCATACCAATAGCACCACCAAGTGCAGCAAGACCTAATCCAATCCCAGCAGCTACTACAGAGTAAGCTTTTAAAGTTTCGTTAACAACTTGTTCGTCAGCAGCAAATGCAACAGCAGCAAGTGCAAGCATAAAAAGAACGATTTTTTTCATTCTAGATTCCTTATATTTTATTATTTCCAAAGTCTGTTCGGCTTGCGTATCCCTACTTAATACTTTGATGCAGGGATTATAGATAAAAGAAGCTAAAAAAAAGCTAAAAATAAGAATTTAATTTTTTATATACTTTTAGTTATAATAATTACTATTATACAAAAAAGGTTGCAAATGAAAAAAATATTATTACTATTATTGAGTTTAATCATCCTATGTTTAGGTGCAATTTACGGAATTTTGTTTACAAATTATGGAAATAACTTAATAGCTTCATATATTGAAAATAAAGTAAATGAAGGACAAGAAAACGTTAAATTAAAAGTAAATGATTTTAAATTATCATTTAAAACAATAAATTTTGATGCAAAAATAAATGATGATTCAATTATAAATATTACAGGTGATTTTGATATTTTTAAACAAAATGTAGATTTAAAATATGATATTAAAATAAATGATTTAAAAACTTTGAAAAACTTAACAAAGCAAGATTTAAAAGGTCCTTTTTCAACAAATGGAGTATTTAAAGGCGATAAACACGAAGCAGTAGTTCAAGGAACTTCTGATATTGCATTAAGTAAAACAAAATATTATGTGAACTTGGTTGATTTTGAAGCTAAAAATATTCATATTGATTTGCAAGGTGCAAAAATTGAAGAGTTATTAAACTTACTTGATAAACCAATTTATGCAAAGGGTGATTTAAATATTAGTGCTGATATAAAAAATATTGATATTAGTAATTTAGATGGTGCTATTGTTGCAAATATATCAAAAGGTAAAATCAATAATGAAGTAGTAAATAAAGAATTTTCTCAAACACTACAAACTGCAATAAATTTTGATGGTGATATTAATGCTTCTTTATTAGGAAAAATTGTAGAGGTGAAATCAGAGTTAGTAACTTCCCTTGCTGATATCTTTATAAATAAAACTATTATTGATTTAGAAAAAAATAAAACTACAAGTGATTATAAAATAGATGTAAAAAATTTAAATAAATTAGAAGGAATTATTGGAAAAAAAATAAATGGAGAATTTATAACAACAGGAAATATTGTTTCTGAAAATTCAATTACCTTGGTTGATGGAACTTCAAATATTTTAGAAAGTGATGCTTCTTATAATTTTAAAATAAAAGATTCAAATGTACAAAATATAAATTTTAAAATAGAAAATGCAAAACTAGAAAAACTTTTTCATATGTTAAATGAACCTGTTTATGCAAAGGGAAATTTACTTATTCAAGGCGATATTAAAAATGCTAAACTTGATAAATTAGATGGTTTAATTATTTCAAAAGTAAGCCAAGCAAAAATTGTAAATGAAGTTGTAAATACTGTTTTTAAACATGAAATAAAAGATGTAATTAATGTAGATTTACAAGTTGATACTTCCCTTGTTCCAAATCAGGCTGTTTCAAAAGCACTTGTGAAATCAAATATTATGAATTTAAGTGTAGATAATGGGATTTTTGATTTTAAAGAAGCTTCTTTTAATAGTGATTATTTATTAAAAATTCCATCATTGGATAAATTAAAAGACTTTACAAAAACAAAAGTAAGAGGTGCTTTAGATATAAAAGGTGAACTTCAAAATAAAAATAACTCTTTAATGATAAATGGAAATTCAAAAATTGTTGGTGGGGATTTAAATTTCAATTTAAAAAATGACGACTTTTCTGCAAATATGAATAACATAAGTACAAAAGAGCTTACACATATGTTTTATCAACCAGAAATATTTGATTCAAAGGGTGATTTTAAAATAGATTATAATTTATTGGTTAAAAAAGGAACCTTGAATGGAAAGCTTTTAAATGGACATTTCTTAGCAAATGATTTTTCAAATCTGATTAATCAACTTTCTAAATTTGATTTAACAAAAGAGGTTTATCAAACTGTTGATATAAATAGTGATATAAATCAAAGTGTTTTAACTTCAAGTATAAATATGAAAAGTATAAATACTCAAATTGATGTTAATAATTCGGTTTTAGATTTAGAAAATAGTACGATTGATGCAAGATTAGATGCAAAAATCAAAACAAGTTCTTTTGCTGTTAATATAAATGGAAACACATCAAATCCAAAAATCTCCCTTGATGCAAGGGATTTAATAAAAGAGCAGCTAGAAAAACAACTTGAAAAGAAAAAAGATAAAATAGAAGAAAAATTAAATAAAGTATTAGGTGGAACAGCTGAAGATGATAAAGCAAAAGAGCTTATAAAAAATCTAAAATCAATTTTTTAAAATATTTAATGAAATAGAGTTT
>JAGOIF010000045.1 GCA_017995775.1 Aliarcobacter sp. | reverse complement strand
ATTTTATTGTTGATAAATATCAAATCGTTGAGGCTTTAGTTTATGGAGCTGATTTTATTTTACTTATTGCAAAAGCATTGGGAACAAAAGAGTTAAAAGAGCTTTATGATTATGCTATTCATTTAGGGCTTGAAGTTTTAGTTGAAATTCATGACCTTGAAGATTTAACTAAAGCTATAAAAAGTGGAGCTACAATTATTGGAATAAATCATAGAAATCTTGATACTTTTGAAATGGATATGCAACTTTGTGATAAGTTAATTCCTTTAATACCAAATGGAAAAATTATTGTTGCAGAATCTGGTGTTTCTGATACTGAAGTTATTAAAAGATTAAGTTCTATTGGAGCTGATGCGTTTTTAATTGGTGAACATTTTATGAGAGTTCCAAATATTGAAGATGAATTAAGAAAGTTTAAAAATGCCTGTAATTAATGTAAAAATGACTCACGAAGATGGGGGAGCAACAAAAGAGCAAAAAGAAGAGTTAGCTAAAGGTATAACAGAACTTTTTGCTAAAATCTTTAATCGAGGTGCTTCTAGTGCTGTTGTTATTATTGATGAGGTAAGTACTGATAATTATTCGGTTGGTGGCAAATGTATTACTCAAATAAGAAGTGAAGAAAAAGCAAAAAATTAAGAATAAAAGTAAAATAGAAAATATATTTAAAGACAAAAGTCTTTAAATATTAGTCTTTAAATAAAGTAGAACCAACTCTAATCATATTAGATCCACATGCAATGGCTAACTCAAAATCACCACTCATTCCCATAGAACAATATTTTGCTCCAAATGGAACTAATTCATCATAGATTTTCTTAGTTGTTTTAAAAGATTCTCTTATGATTTTTTCATCATCAGTGTGCGCACCAATGCTCATAACACCTTTTAAAAGAATATTAGGACATTGCTTTAATATTTGCTTATAAACCTCTACCGCTTGCTCTGGCATAAGGCCTGATTTTGTTTCTTCGTATGCTGAGTTTACTTGAAGTAGGGCAGATAATTTTCTATTTTTTTCAATAAGTTTTTTATTTAATTCAAGTGCTAAATCTAAAGAATCTAATGAATGAATCAAAGTTGGATTTAAATCGATTAAATTATTGATTTTATTTTTTTGTAATGTTCCAACAAAATGCCACTCAATTGGTAATTCATCTAACTCTTCGCTTTTAGCTTTTAAATCTTGTACTTTATTTTCACCAAATGCTCTTTGACCAGCATTATATAAAGTAGTTATATCTTGTGCTGTTGAGTATTTTGAAATACCAATAATTTTTACAATATGATGTTCTGAAATTCTAAGTCTTGCGCCTTCAACTTTTGTGATAATTTCATCTAAATTTCTTGTTGCTGATAGTTTATTCATTATTAACTCTTTTATTAATTATTTAGAAATATTCTAGTTATATCGTTATAAATTCCAAGAAGCATTAGACTTCCTAAAATTACCCATCCCAAAATAGTCAAAAACATAAATACTTGATCGCTTGGTTTTCTTCTTGTAATCATTTCATATAGATTAAACATAATATGACCACCATCAAGTGCTGGAATTGGAAGAAGATTTAAAACACCTAAGTTTACAGATATCAATGCTGTAATTGCAAATAAAGCAATAATAGAAGACTCACTTGCATCTGAAATAACTTTTCCAATAGTTATCACTCCACCAACTTCACTGCTTGGAATTACACCTTGGATTAATTTTTGAACACCTTGAAAAATCATAGTTGATGCAAATACAGTTTTTTCATAAGCATAAACCATAGATTCACCAATTGATAATTCAAGATTTATTACTTTTCCAGAAGGTGAAATTCCTATCATTCTTTTTTTGATTTTTTCTTTAAACATATTTTCACTATCTGAAATATGTGGGTTTATTGTTTTTGCAATAATTTCACCATCTCTTTTAATAAAAAACTTTAAAGCACCATCAGTATTTATGATAGTTTTTCCTATTTCATCCCACGATTTAATTTCTGTGTCATTGATTTTTATAATTTCATCATTAGTTTTAATTCCTGCATGAAAAGCTGGAGAATTTTCTTGAACGACTCCTACTTGAGCAGCCCACGTAGTAGCTCCCATCATTGCAATTGAAAAATATAAGATAGCTGCTAAAATGAAGTTTGCAAAAGGTCCTGCAAATAAAATTATTATTCTTTGCCATGGTTTTTTTGTATTATATGAATCGTCTCCATCCTCTTTTAAATTAGGATTTTTATCATCTTGACCTTTCATTTGAACATATCCGCCTAAAGGAATTAATGCCAATTGCCATGTTGTTCCTTTCCACTCTTTTGCAAAAATTTGTTTTCCAAAACCAATAGAAAAAACATGAATTTTTACACCAAAATAACGAGCTGCTAAGAAATGTCCCAACTCATGGAAAAAAACTAAAAATGATAAAACAAGTAAAAAAGTAATAGTACCCAAAAAAAGCCCTTAATTTTTGAAATAATCTCTTGTATATTCATACCCTGAATATATTGTTAAAATAACAGCCAACCATAAAATCTCTCTTGCAAATGGCCAGTTCATTATTAAAAATCCAATAGCAATCATTTGGATGACAGTTTTTATTTTCCCAGCCATCGTAGAAGCTACATCTTTCCCCTCACTAACAGCTACAACTCGCAAACCTGTGATAAAAAATTCTCTTGAAAGTATTAAAAATACAGCCCAAGCACTTGCTCTATTTATTACTACAAGTCCTAAAAAACCTGCAAGTACTAGCATTTTATCCGCAAGTGGATCTAATATTCCACCTAGTTTTGTCATTTGATCCCAAGATCTTGCAATAAAACCATCAAAAAAATCAGTAATTGAAGCAATAACAAAAATAAGACCAGCAAAATAATCAAACCAAGAAGGATGCCATGAAGAGAAAATAGGGTTGTTTCTATCTATAAAAAACCATAGCATTAGCGGAGCTAATGCTATTCTAAAAAGTGCCAATAAATTTGGAAGATTTAGTGCTTTTGACATTATCTAAAAGTTGTCCCACCATCAACAACTAAAGTTTGAGCAGTAATCCAAGATGCATCTTCAGTACATAAAAAGTAACAAGATTGTGCTAAATCTTCCGGTTGTCCAATTCTTTTTAATGCAGATAAATCTATAGTTTTTTGTTTAACTTCTTCATAGTTTGTAAATGCTTTTAAAGCATCTGTGTCAATTGGACCACCTGAAACTGCATTTACTCTAATATTAAATTCACCTAACTCAGTTGCTGCATATCTTACCATTGCTTCAACAGCAGCTTTATTTGTACCATGACCTGAATAGTTTGGAATATAAACTAAATTCCCCGTACTACTTAAAGATACAATAGCTCCACCACCATTTTTTTGCATTCTTTTTGCAGCTTGTTGAGAACCACAAACAAAAGCATTTACAGTTGCAGTGTAAATATTATTTAAACCTTTTGGTTTTAATTTCATAAACTTTCCATAACCACCAACAACAGCACGACCATAAATCATTGCATTTGAAATAAAGAAATCAACTCTATCAAAGTCTTTATCTATTTCTTCAAATAACTCTTTATATTTTTCAGGTTCTAAAATATTAAAAGGATATGCTCTACATTTAACACCAAATTTAGTTTCTACATCTTTAGAGATATCTTCTGCAAACTGTTGATTTGAATTATAAGTAAATGCTACATTAACACCATTACTAGCAAATTTATAAACACACTCTTTTCCAATACCTTTTGTTCCACCTGAAATTACTAAAGTCTTACCTTGCATATTGTTACTCATTATTTTATTACCTCATATTTTTCTAAAGTTTTTTCTAATCTTTTCATTGTTTCTTTACTTGGACTTGTTAATGGAAGTCTATATTCTAAAGTATCAAGTAATCCAGCTAAATACATAGCCGCCTTAATAGGAATAGGATTACTTTCACAGAATAATACATTATTTAATTCATATAAATCTTCATTTAATTTTCGTGCTGCATCAAAGTTTCCATCAAATACATGTTTAACTAATTGTGATTTTAAATTTGGAAGTAAATTTGCTGTTACAGAAATTATTCCTTTTGCTCCACTTACAAGCATAGGAAAATCAACTGCATCATCACCTGAAATTAAAACAAAATCTTTTCTTTGAGAAAGTAAACAAATAGCTCTTTCTAAAGAACCTGTTGCTTCTTTTATTGCATAGATATTTTTAACATCATCAAAAAGTCTAATAGCAGTATTTGCTTCTAAATCAACACCTGTTCTTCCTGGAACATTGTAAAGCATAAAAGGAATTTCAACAGAATTTGCAATTGCTTTATAGTGTTGGTATAAACCCTCTTGAGTTGGTTTATTATAATATGGAGTTACAGATAAAAGTCCATCAGCACCAACATCTTGTGCATGTTTTGCAATATCACATGCCTCATGAGTTGCATTTGAACCAGCTCCTGCAATTACCTTTACACCACTTCCTTTACAAACAGCAACAGCAACTTCAATACACTCTTTATGTTCACTATGTGATAGAGTCGCACTTTCACCCGTAGTTCCAACTGGAACAACAGCATCTATGCCTTGCGCAATTTGTCTTTTTATCAAAGACTCATATTTTTGTAAATCAACTTTTCCGTTTTTAAATGGTGTAATTAGTGCTGTCATCGCACCGGTAATAATTTCCATATTTATCCTTTTCGTTCTTTTTTGTCTTTAATTTTTGTTTAGTCTTTATTTTTCTTCTGGTTTTAAAATAACTGTTGTAGAGTTACTTTTGATTAAATATTTATTTGCAACTTTAACTAAATCTTCTTTTGTTAGTTTAGCTACATTTGCTTCATAATTAAGAAGTGGATTTATGTTGTTTCTAACTAAGTAAGAACCATATAAAGAAGCCACTTCTGTAGAACTTTCAAGTGAGAAAATAAAATCAGCTTTTGTGTTGATTTTAATCTTATCAATATCTTTTTGTGAAAATTCACCTTTTTTAATTTGCGCAATTGTATCTAAAATTTCATTTTCAATCTCTTTTGCATCAACACCTTCATTTGCAACAGCCATAAACATGAAAATTCCTGGATCTTTAAGTTCCATATTATAGGCATAAACTGTATTTGCTAATCTTTTTTCATCAATTAATTTTTTTTGTAAAATTGAACTTTTCCCACTACTTAATAATTCACTTAATGCAGATAAAGCAACTTGGTCTTCATGTTCAAAGTTTGGAATATGATAAGTAATTGCTAACATCTCAACAGCAGATTCTTTATTTATAGCAACTCTTTTTTCACCATCTTGAACAGGTTCTGTCATATGAACTTTTGCTGGAATATCTTTTGTATTTTTGATATCTTTAAAATGTTTTTCAACAGATTTAAAAACTTCATTTTCATCAATATCACCAGCAACTACAACTATTGCATTTTTTGCTTGATAATAAGTGCTATGAAAATCTTTTATATCTTCAATGCTCCAGTTTTGAATATCACTCATAAATCCAATTGGAGTCCAATGATATGGATGGTAAATATATGCATTGTTAAACAATCTAAATTGTAAATATCCCATAGGATTATTATCAGTTCTCCAACGTCTTTCTTCTGCTACAACATCACGTTCTGGTTGAAATTCTTCATCTTTTAGTGTTAAATTTTGCATTAGATCTGCAAATAATTCTAAAGATTTATCCATATTTTTAGAAGCTGATTTTATATAATAATGAGTATAGTCAAATGATGTTGAAGCATTATTCATACCACCAAAACCTTTTACTATTTCATCAAATTCACCAGCTTTTAAATTTTTAGTAGATTTGAAATTTAGGTGTTCTAACATATGAGCAATACCACTTTTACCCATGATTTCATCTCTACTTCCAACTTTATAAAATACATCAGTAGATATTACATTTGAGCCATTTTTCATAGGGATAGCAACAATTTGTAAACCATTTTCTAATGTTTTTGTATGATATTTTGGTAAGTTACTACTCATTAATTCTCCCGAAATTGTTATTAATATTGAAACTTGAATAAGTAATATTTTAAATATACTATCAACTTTAAACTTATTCATGATTTTTCCTTTTATTTTAAATTAGCTCCGATAGCATCAGTGATATTTTCATATCCATCTTTTGCCATAAGTTCTAAAATCTCTTCATTTATTTTTCGAACCATTGAAGGACCTTCAAAAATCATTCCTGAATAAGATTGTACAAGATTTGCACCATCTTTGATTCTTTTATATGCTTCTGCACCATTTGAAATTCCACCAACAGATATTAAAATAGTTTTCCCAAATAGTTCAGCAGCAATTTCTTTAAATAAATTAGCAGATTTTTGCGTTAAACAAGCCCCACTTAATCCACCAAAATTTTGACAATTTGGAACTAAAGAATAATCAATTGTAGTATTAGTTGCAATTATTCCAGCAGCTCCTGCGTTTATTGCACTATTGCATAAATCAATTGCCATAGCAACTTCCATATCAGGTGCAATTTTTAATAAAATTGGTTTTGCTGTAAGTTCTTTTGCCATTGTAAAAAGTTCTGTTATAAACTTTTCATTTTGTAAATCTCTTAAATTTGGAGTATTTGGACTTGAAATATTTATCACTAAATAGTCGCTACTTGCTTCAAATTTTTTTATCAAACTTTTGTAATCACTTAATGCAAACTCTTCAGGAGTTGTTTTATTTTTCCCTATATTAGTCCCAACTGGAATTTCAAATGGGTAAACTTTTTTTAAGTTTTTCAAAACTTCATGGGCACCTTTGTTATTGAATCCCATTGCATTTTGAACTGATTTTTGTTCTGGATATCTGAACATTCTTGGCTTTGGATTTCCATCTTGAGGTTTTGGAGTCATTGTTCCTATTTCTGTAAAACCAAATCCTAAAGATTTCATAGCTTTTATCATAGTTGCATTTTTATCAAAACCAGCTGCAAGTCCAACTGGATTAGCAAATTTTACACCAAAAACTTCTTGTGTTAATTTAGGATTATTAATATAATTTTTCTTTTCCATATAGGCTTTTGCGATTTTACATTTTCCTAATACTCTAAGACCATATTCTGCAAGATTATGTGCTGTTTCTGGTTCAAAATTAAATAAGATTTTTTTTAGTGAGTTATAGCTAAACAAGTTATTCCTTTTTTAAAATTTTACTATTTTATCTAAAAATCATTAAATGTTGGTTTTAATGACTTTTAGTTCAAAGAATTTGTTTAAATATTTGCAGAATTATATAGTCTTTGGTACTCAAGTGATGAAGAAAGAAGCTCTTTTTCACTACCCATTGAGACAATTTGTCCATCTTTAAAGACAGCGATTTTATTTGCATTTTTAATGGTAC
Source organism: Aliarcobacter sp. (assembly GCA_017995775.1). Lineage (GTDB taxonomy): Bacteria > Campylobacterota > Campylobacteria > Campylobacterales > Arcobacteraceae > Aliarcobacter. The sequence continues at coordinate 8,866 of JAGOIF010000045.1, read as the reverse complement.
TTAGTCTATGAGCTATAATAAAAGTGATTCTATCTTTGCTAACTTCGTGAATTAATTCACTTATTATTGATTCACTTTTATTATCAAGTGCTGAAGTTGCTTCATCCAAAATAAGAATTTTAGGGTTTTTATATAAAGCTCTTGCAATTGCAATTCTTTGTCTTTGTCCACCGCTTAGATTTGTTCCAAACTCATCTAAAACAGTATTAATACCCTTTTTCATAGACATTACAAAATCATAAGCATGAGCTTGTCTTAATACTTCAATAACACGAATTTCATCCATTTCATAACCATATGCAACGTTTGCAGCAATTGTGTCGTTGAAGATGTAAACTCTTTGAGTTACTATTGAAATATTTTCTCTAAGAGATTTTATGTCAAGCTCTTTTATTGAAGTATTATTTATTGAAATAATACCTTTTGAAGTGTCGTAAAATCTAACAATTAGATTTATAAATGATGATTTTCCCCCACCACTATCTCCAACAAGTGCAACCGTTTCACCTTTTCTAGCTTCTAAATTTATATTTTTTAGTGCTACAAAATCTTCGTATTTTAGTTCTACATTTTCAAAATTAATTATTTCTATATCTTTTGAGCAGATTATTTCACCTGATTTTATAGTAGGACTTTGAGCAAAAATATCATTTATTCTTTCGTTTGCTGCAAGGGCATCTTGCATTTTATTGTATAGAGATGATAATCTTTTAATTGGTGTATAAAGCATAAATAAAGCAGCTACAAATGATGTAAATACTCCAGTTGTTAATTCTCCAGAAATTACTCTTGTACCACCTACAATAATTACAGCAGCAAAAGCGAAAGAACCTATGATTTCCATCAAAGGTGATGTTAATTCATTTGTTTTTACAGCTTTCATATTGTATTTAAAGAAAATCATATTATGAATTGAGAATTTATTTGATTCTATTTTTTCTGTTGAATTTGCTTTTATAATTTCAATATTATTAAAAGATTCACTTAAAGATGATGTAATATCTGAGTTACTCTCTTGTGATTTAAAAGAAAGTTTTTTCATTCTTTTTGCAAGTAATGAAAGTGGATAAAAAGCTAATGGCAATACAACTAAACCATAAAAAGCAAGTTCAGGTGAGTGATAAATAACTAACCCAATAAGTGCAAAGATTGTTAAAACTTCTCTTAAAAATTCTGCAACATAGTTTGAAACTGCTTGTTGGATTCTATTTATGTCATTTATTATTCTACTTACTAATTCACCACCGTGTTTTTTTTGAAAGAAATCCATATCTAAAGTTAAAACGTGAGCAAATAGTTTATCTCTTACAATTCTTGTAATATCTTGGCCAATAAAAGAGATGTAATAAGCTTGAATATACTTTCCAAAACCTTGTGCTGTATAAATTGCGATTACAAAAAAAGGCATAACATAAAGCATTTCTTGATCTTTATTTATAAAAATATCATCAAGTAGTGGTTGTATGGCATAAGCTACACCTGCTGTTGAGAGTGAAACTAAAATAATTCCGATTAAAGCAAATAAAAATTGTAATTTGTAGTTCTTATAATAGGGTGAATACTGTTTGAAAAATTCTTTCATTTAAATCCTAATTAAATTATATTAAGGTTAAATTATAACCTATTGTTACTAAATATAGCAAAAAACTTATTTTTAAAACAAAGATGGACTTATTTTTTAAACATAATAATAAATTTTTGAAAACCAAAAGCTTTTATTGTTAAGTAAAAAAGAATAAATCCACTTAAAGTACTTGCAAATGCAAGTCCTGCTGCTCCGTATGGTTTAATTAAAATTAAAGAAAATACTATATTCCAAGCTAAACTTTTCATTGATATTTTTGCTGATAAAAATTGTTGTTCATTTGCATATAACCACAATGAAAAAATCTTTGCTAAACCAAAAGGTAATAAACCTAATAAATACATTGTCAAAATTAAAGCTGTGTTTGCACTATCTTCACTTGTAAATGCACCTCTTTCAAAAAGAGTTTTAACTATAAAATCATTAAAAATTATACCAATAAGCATAGAAATTGATAAAACCACAAATAAAATCATAGATGATTTTTTCATTAAACTTAAAGCTCTATTTTCATCTTTATTTTTAATAGCTCGTGCAATCATAGGAAATAAAGCAATAGAAGTTGCAATTGCAAAAATAGCAAGGGGTAGTTGAAAAACTCTGTTTGCATAATAAAGGTAAGAAATGGAACCACTTATTAAAAATGATGCTAACCATGTATCAATAAATGCAGATAAATGAAGGGTTGAAGAACCTAGTGTTGCTGAAAAAAAGTTTTTATAAAATTTGTTATCTTCTTTTTTTTCATGTTTTTTAAAATGAAAGATTTTACATAAGTTTTTTGATTTAATAGAGTATAAATGGGCTAATATTTGTAATATCCCACCTGCAATTACTCCATAAGATAGATAAAAAGTAATCTCATATTTATCCATATTTTTTGAAATTAAAAGTGCTGCAATCATTCCTAAATTTAAAAGTGCAGTTGAATAAGCGCTTGTTGCAAAATGGTGCTTATATTGTAAAAGTGCTGCCATAAATGTAACTGTGAAAATAATAGGTAAATAGAAAAAATTTATAGCAAATAATGGTGCTGCTAAATCTATGGTTTCTTTTGTAAATCCAATAGCAAAGGCTTTTGCGACAATATGAGAAAACATACTTACAAGTAAGGATAAAATTATCAAAAATCCAAAAAGTTGTAAAAATATAATAGATGAAAATCTAATTTTATGTTTTGATTTTGCATAAGAAGGGATAAAAGCTTGAGTAAAAGCTCCATCTGCAAAAACACTTCTAAATAAATTTGGTAATTTAAAAGCAATAAAGAAAATATCTGAATAAATATTAGCTCCTAAAATAGAAGCCGTCAATAAATCCCTTACAAAACCTAAAACTCTTGATACTAAAATTCCTGAACTATTTGTAAAAATTGATTTGATTAACATTAAAATCCTATTTTAAAATCTGTTGTACTATGTAAAATTATTTGCATAGTACCTTTAAATGAACCTAATTGAGCATTTAAAATTGTAATACTTTCCCCATTTTTTGGTAATAAATTTCTATTTTTTGAGTATATTTTTATATATTTATCATCATTTAAATATAGTTTAGAATTTTTTACAATACCTTTTAGATTTTTGATAACTTCATTTTCATATTTAAAATCGAAAATATCAATTTCATTCGCATCTAAATATAACTTTTCAAAATCATCAACTTTTTTAACTTCATCTAATATTGCAAAATTTTTAATCTCTTTTAAGCCATTGAAATTAAAAATCTCATTCACTTGAAGATTGTATGAATAACCAAGTTTTAATTCTTGGGCATTATCATAAATATAAACACCTCTATCATCAGCTCTTTTTATTATTGCTTTATCGGCATTTTTATAAATAACTATTGCTTCATTAATAATTACAGGTTCACTTAATTTTTCTTTTTTATATAAATCTGAGATTTTGAAAGATTTATTTTTATCTTCAATTAATTCTATTTTTTTTAGTATATTTGTATCATCTTTATTTGTAGAAAACTTTGCAAGAATAGGAAGATGATCCGAAAACCCTTCACCTTTATGTATTTTATTAAATTTATTTCCGCTCATTTGCCATCTATTTACAGTATTGTTTTTATATAAGTATTCAGGTTTAAATACTTCAAATGATTTGGGAATATAAGAGATTTTTTTTGTATCAAATAATGCAGGAGAAATTATTATATTATCAGGTGTATTATTTTGTTCTTTAAATTTATTTGAAAATCTTTCATTTGTTGGAATATCTAGCCATAAATTATAATGAACTCTTTTATCATATTTTAAAATATCTTCATAAGTTACAAATTTATCTCCAAAAGTAGTGTTTAATATTTGATTAATTCCTGTTATTCCATAAGTGTTATTTAGTTTTTGATTTTTTGTAAAACTTAGGTATTCATCATAATCAGAATTAAAATCTCCAACTAAGATATAATCATAATCTTTTGGTAATTTAAGCAGTCTTTCTTGCAAATCTTTTGCATATTGTAATCTATAACTTTCTCCAACAGCTTTTGATGGCCAATGATTATTAAATACTTTAAATTCAATATTTTGATTAATAAAAGTAGTTTCTAAAATTGGTCTATAAAGTTTTGTAGTAAATTTCACATCAATATATCTAGTATCTTTGATTTCTATTTTTGATAAAATTCCTAAACCAATTGCAGAACTTGGATATTTTGTAAAAGAATAATAACGATATTTAGGAAGTTTTCTTTTTAATTCTTGCATTAAATCTCTGTTTTCAATCTCTTGAAGAGCTATAATATCTGCATCTAAATCATTTATTACTTTTATTAAATTATTAATTTTAATATTATAAGTTCTTTGATTCCATAAAGATTTTGTATTTGGAATAAATTCACTGTATTCGTTATTGTCATTTTTTAAATCAAAAAGATTTTCCACATTATAAGAAGCGACAGTAAAATTGTCTGCTTTTAAAGATAAAACAAATATAAGTGAAAGTAAAAATTTAAGCAAGAGGTATCTCCGATAATTTTTTTGTAATATTATCGAAGATATTATTTTTAAGAGGTTAAACTATTTTTTTGAGTTAAGTCTTGATTGATATTCTAATGGATGCTTACATACAGGGCAAACTTTTAAAGCTTTTTTTCCTCTATGAATATGTCCACACTCTTCACAAATCCACTCTTCTTCCTCATCACTAACATGCTCTTTTCCAGAATCAAGTCTTTGTTTTAACATTCTATACATATTTTCATGTTCGATTTCTACTTTTCCAATTAATGCTAACATTTTTGCAATTTCAGAATGACCTTCATCTTTTGCAACTTTTGAAAAATCTGGATACATTGTTAGGTTTTCATATGATTCCCCATCGATTGCATATTGAAGATTTTCACTTGTATTTCCAAATTCTTTATCATAATTTAAAACATTGTATGCTTTTAATTCAAGCTTAGCATGCATTTTTTCATTATTTGCAGCTCTTTGGAAATGCTCAGCAATATCTCTATATCCTTCTTTTTGAGCAATTTTTGCAAAATATTCATATTTATTTCTAGCCATTGATTCACCAGCAAAAGCTTTCATTAAAACAACTGATGTTAAATCTGTTGTGATACATTCCATCTCTTTTCCACAGCAATGAAGTTTTCCACCTCCAAGGTGTGATAATTCAACTATATTTCCACATACATTACATTTATAACTTTCGTGTTGTCTCATATTTTGCTCCTAAAATAAATTATTTTTTTCATTGTAACATTTTTTATTTTTTTATCCAATAGTTACATCTTTAGATTTTTTCTTAAAGTACTCTTTTTCAACTCTACATAAAGGACACTCTTTTGGTGGTTTTTTACCTCTGTGAACGTGACCACAAACTTCACAAACCCATTCTTCCTCTTCTTGTGATTCTAAGAATCCTTCATCTATTAATGCTTGTTTTAATTCTAAATACTCTCTTTCGTGTTCAACTTCAACTTTTCCAATAGCTTTAAACATTCTTGCGATTTCTTTTAAACCTTCTTCTTTAGCAATTGCTTCAAAGTTTGGATACATCTCTTCGTGTTCGTATTTTTCACCATCAGCTGCATATTGAATATTTTTTAAAGTTGAATCTAATTCTACATTATGAACTAATTTATTATATGCTTTAAATTCTGCGATTGCGTGATACTTTTCATTTTCCGCAGCTTCTTGAAAAAATCTTGCAATTTTGTGATAACCTTCATCAAATGCAATTTGCGCAAAAAATTCATATTTATTTCTAGCTTGTGATTCACCTGCGAATGCTTTCATTAAATTAACAGCTGTTAAATTTTCTGTAATCATTTCCATCTCATTATTACAACATGATAATTTCGCACTTTGAGAGCTTACTTGTACTTCAACTTCACATCCACATGTATTACATTTATAAGTTTCGTATTGTTTCATTTTAAATTTCCTTTAGATTCATATAATTTATTAAAGGATAATTTTTATCCTTTGTTGATTGGAATAATAATATATTTAAACTTAAAAGAAAATTATTATCCATTAACAAAAATTATGCTACAATTCTATTATGAATATATATTAAAAATCAATTTAATATATAATTTATGTGAAAATAAATATTTAAACAGTATTATTCGCGAAAGGAAGAGTACATATGATTACAAATTACACAAATCTATTAAAAGAATATGATTTAAAAGTTACTCCACAAAGAGTAGCAATAGTTGAAGAACTTTATAAAAACGGTCACATGAACATAGATGATTTATATAAAAAATTATTATCGAAGTTTCCATCTGTATCATTGGCAACTATATATAAAAATATAAATGCAATGGTAGAAAAAGTTTTTCTTTCAGAAGTAAAAATACCAAACTCTAAATCAGTTTATGAGTTAATTAAGACAGAACATGCACATTTAGTTTGTTCAAAATGTGGTTCAATTGAAGATATTATTTTAGATGCAACAAGTTTATTAAACGAAGCATCAACTTTAAGTTCTTTTAAAATAAATTCAGCAGATATTGTTTTAAGTGGTACTTGCTCTAAATGCTAAAAGATTATGGAAAATAGTCTAGTTTGACTAGACTATTTTTTAACTAAACTTCTAAAAACTAAGAATTTCTAACAATCAAACTATCAGGAAGATTAAATTTTTTTATTAGCTCTTCTTCTTTTGCTCTATGTTCACCATTATCAACTTCATGGTCATATTTTAAAAGATGTAAAAGTCCATGAATAAATAAAAGTGAAAACTCTTCATTAAATGTATGTCCATACTCCTTTGCTTTTTCTTCTACAAAATCAGTGGAAATCACAATAGAACCCAAAGGCATGTTTGGCATTTCAAAATCCATAGGAAAACTTAAAACATCAGTTGCTTTGTCTATATTTCGATGCTCTTTATTTAATTCTTGTATTTCATCATTTTTTACAACTATTAGTTCTATATCTTTTTTTGTAAGGGATTCTGTAATTTTTTCAAGACTTGCTGTATCTATTAAAAACTCTGTTGTGTTATCTAAATCTATCATTTTTTTTCCATTTTTTTTAAGATTGTACTAAAAATTTATATAATAGTATATGAGCTGTTATATTAAAGGAGACAAAATGGTATTAAGTGAAGGAACAAAAGCTGTTTTAGAGTACAAAGTAGAAGAAAAAGATTTAGCAAAAAATTTAAATATTTCAATAGATGATGATTTTCCCGAAGTTTTTGCAACAGCTAGATTGGTAGCTTTAATGGAAGTAAGTGCTGCAAAAATTTTAATTCCTTTTTTAAACGAAGGTGAGCTTTCAGTTGGTGTTGGAGTTGATATCAAACATCTAGCAGCTACTTTATGTGGCGATACTGCTGTTTCAACAGCAACATTTGTAGGTATGGAAGGAAAACTTTATAAGTTTGAAATTGAAGTAAAAGATAGTGGTGGAATTATAGGAACAGGAACTCATACAAGAGCGATTGTTAGTAATGAAAGATTATTAAGTGGTGCAAAAAAAAGAGTGGCTAAATAAGAATGATAGAGTTAAAATAACTCTATCATTTTTGATACTTCATCAACAGCGAAGATTTTAATATCAAGTTTTAGATTTGTTTTTTGTGCAATTATAGCTTTTTTCATTCCTTGTGCTTGGGCTTCTTTTAGTCTTAAATCAATAGAATAAACATCTTTTATTTCACCAGTTAGTGAAACTTCACCAATAAAAGCAGATTCTTTAGAAATAGGTCTATCTCTAAAACTTGAAATAATCGCAGCAATTACAGCTAAATCGGCTGAACTTTCTTTAATTTTTATTCCACCACTTATATTTATAAAAACATCATAATTATTTACAGGTAAATCAAGTTTTTTTTCTAAAAGAGCTAAAAGCATAGTAAGTCTATTTGCATCAAATCCAGTAGCACTTCGTTTTGGGTTTGGATAGGTACTTTCAGTTACAAGGGCTTGCACTTCTAAAATAATAGCACGACTTCCTTCCATTACAACTGTAAGTGCTGATCCTGCTTGTGCTTTACTTTTATCAAAAAACTTTGAAGCTATATCTTTGGCACTTATTAATCCCTCAGCTGTCATTTCAAAAATACCTATTTCACTTGTACTTCCAAATCTATTTTTAAAACCTCGAAGCATTCGAAGTTCACGACTAGCTTCTCCTTCAAAATATAAAACCGTATCAACCATATGTTCTAGTACACGAGGACCTGCAATACTTCCATCTTTTGTAATGTGTCCAATAATAAACATAGCAATATCAGACTCTTTTGCTTTTCTCATAAGCTCAAAAGTAATCTCTCTCACTTGTGAAACACTTCCTGGAGCACTTGAAAGGTTTGATGAATAAATAGTTTGAATCGAATCTATTATTACAACTTCATAGTTTTGTCTTAAAAGTTCATCTTGTATTTCTTCTAGTTTTATCTCACTTAATAAATACAAACTATCGTGATTTGCATCAAGTCTATTTGCTCGTAGTTTTATTTGTCCAGCACTCTCTTCACCTGATACATAAAGTACATTTTTACCAGATTTTGCGATACTTCCTGCAACTTTTAAAAGTAAAGTAGATTTTCCAACTCCTGGACTTCCACCAATTAAAGTTAAACTTCCAGGAACAATTCCTCCACCTAAAACTAAATCAAACTCATCATTGTGTGATGAAAATCTCATAACATTATCTTGTTGGATTTGTGTAATTGGAACTGCTTTTGAAGTAGTATTTATAATCTTTGAGCTATGTTTTAAAACTTCTTGTTGTTCTTGGTTTAGTTCAATAAATGAATCCCATGATCCACAACTTGGACATTTTCCAAGCCATTTTGT
>JAGOIF010000010.1 GCA_017995775.1 Aliarcobacter sp. | reverse complement strand
CCTGGATTTGTAGTTGATGGAGTTGTAAAAAGTAGTGGAAAAGTTTTAAGTGTGGATGAAATAGTAAAAATAATTCAATAAAAAAACCATCAATGAGTTTTAATAACTCATTGATCCAGCGTTTAAAAGTCCGATTGAAATTGATAAAAATGCCATCAAAATTCCAACAGAGATAACACCCTTTGAAATCTTTTCTTCAAAAGAGAATCTTGCAAAAAATCTAGTAACTACAAATGCAAAAGTTAATTGGATTAATATTGCAATCACTCCCCACATAGCAAAATCTATATAAGATACAGAGTTAACCAAAGCACTATACATAGGAATAGAAACCCCAATAATCGCTCCACCAAAAGCTAATGCAGCTGCTATATTGTTTTCTTCAAAGATAAGTTTATAATCATCATATGGTGTAACAATTGCGTATAAATAAAGAAAAATTATTACTAATACTAGTGCTGTAAAAAAGAAGCTAAGAAAGCCTATAAATAATTCTATTTCCATTTTAAATCCTTTTTTTCTTGGCATAATAGCTAAAAGTAGCTATATGGCTTATTATGATAAAATTCTTCTTATAAAAAATAGGAGTTAAAATGCCACTTTGTCCACTTTGCCTAAATAGTTCAATACCATTTTATAAAGATGAATTTTATCTTTGTTCTTGTTGTGATGGAATATTTAGACCTGCTGAAAAACTTCTTGATAATGAAAAAGAGAAACAAAGATATGAAAGTCATACAAATGATTCTAATGATTTAGGTTATCAAAACTTTGTAGCACCTATTACAAATGCTGTTTTAAAGAAGTTTAGTAAAGATGATATTGGTTTAGATTTTGGTTGTGGAAAAGATTCTCCTATAGTAAAGGTATTAAGACAAAATGAATATGAGATATTAGAATATGATCCATTTTTCTTTGATGATAAAAAGCTATTAGAAAAAAAGTATGATTATATAGCTTGTTGTGAAGTAATTGAACATTTTTATAATCCTAAAAAAGAGTTTGAATTACTAAAAAAACTTTTAAAAGAAGATGGAATATTATATTTGATGACAGGTATTTATAATAGCACTATTGATTTTTCAAAATGGTGGTATAAAAACGATTCAACCCATGTTTTTATTTTTCAAGAAAAAACTTTTGAGTATATAAAAAATAAGTTTGATTTTAAAGATTTAAAAATAGAAAAAAACTTTATAAAGCTATCATTAGAAAAAGAATAAATCTTTTCTAGTGACCACCCATAACTTTTTCTATCTCTTCTGGTTTATCATGAATTCCAAATCTATCGATAATAGTTTTACTAGCTTCATTTTGACCAATTACTTTTACAGTTTTTCCTTCTTTTTTTAGTTTTATAACTGATTTATCTAAAGCATAAACAGCAGATATATCCCAAAAATGAGCTCTTGTAACATCTATTATCACATCTTTTATATCTTCTTTAAAATCAATTGTTTCATAAAACTTATCAGCACTATTAAAAAACACTTGTCCGATAAACTCATATGTTTTACGCTCTTTTTTCTCATCATAGATGATATTGCAGTACATAAAATGTGATATTTTATTTGCAAAAAATAGTGATGCAAAAAGAACTCCGGTGATTACTCCAAGTGCAAGATTATGGGTATAAACAGTAACAGCAACCGTAGAAATCATAACAATATTTGTTGATAATGGAAGCGTTTTTAATTTTTTAACTGAACTCCAATCAAAAGTACTAATGGATACCATAATCATAACAGCCACAAGGGCAGCCATAGGAATGATAGAGATAATATCACTTAAAAATACAATCATAATCAAAAGTAAAAATCCTGCAACAAAAGTAGAAAGACGTCCACGTCCACCTGATTTGTAGTTGATAATAGATTGCCCAATCATCGCACATCCAGCCATTCCACCTAAGCATCCTGTTGCAAAATTTGCTATTCCTTGACCTCTTGCTTCTGTTTGCTTATTACTTTTTGTATCTGTTAAATCATCTATTATTGTAGCTGTCATAAATGATTCTAAAAGTCCTACGATTGCTAAAGCAAAGGAGTATGGAAAAATAATTTTTAATGTTTCAAAATTAAAAGGAATATCAGGAAGTAAAAATATTGGTAAAGTATCAGGTAAAGATCCCATATCAGATACATTTCTTACATCCCATCCTGTAAAATATACAAAGATTGTTAAAGCAATAATAGTTACTAAAGGTGATGGCAAAATTTTACCAATTTTAGGAATATATGGAAATAAATAAATAATTCCAAGACCAGTAATTGTAAGAGCATAAACATGCCAAGTTACATTTGTAAGTTCTGGAAGTTGTGCCATGAAAATTAAAATAGCTAATGCATTTACAAATCCCACAACAACAGCACGAGCCACAAAACTCATAAGCTTATGAATTCCAATATAAGATAAAATTATTTGAATAAGCCCTGTTAAAAGTGTTGCTGCAAGTAAGTATTGAAGTCCATATTCTTTTACTAAAGTAACCATCACTAATGCCATAGCTCCTGTTGCTGCACTTATCATTCCAGGTCTTCCACCTACAAATGCAATCACTACAGCCATTGAAAAAGATGCATATAATCCAACTTTTGGATCAACTCCAGCAATTATTGAGAAGGCAATTGCTTCAGGTATTAGTGCAAGGGCAACTACTAAACCTGAGAGAATATCAAGCCTGATATTTGAAAACCATTCATTTTTTATGTTTTGATACATAAAATTCCTTGTATTAAATTTTGATTGTTTTATTAAGAAAGGTAGTGATTGTAGCAAAAAAAGCTTAGATTTAAAAAGAAAGGAATTTGATAAATAAACAAATAACATATATTAATATAATATTATTCAAGTATAATGCAAACTTATGAAAAAAAAATTAGAATAAGAATAACTAATGAAAAAAACAAAGCTCTTAATAATTTCAGAACAAGAAGATGTTTTTGAAGTGTATAAACTACTTTTAAATGAATATTTTATCTCAATTGAAATATTACATATAAAAAATAATGACTTCATAGAAGAGATAGATTTTAGTAAATTTTATATAGTTTTGATTGATTTAAGCTCAAATGAGTATTTTCCAATTCTAAATAAACTTTCAAAAATGGATCAAAAAGATAATAAAATCATTCTAATTACTCCTTATGATCTGAATCAAGATGCACAAAATATAAGAAATATTTTATTTTTTAACTTAATATTAATTAAACCTTTTGAAGTTCTAGGATTAGAAAATTTTATAAAAAATGAAAGTGAGAATATAGAAAGAAGAAATATTCTTGAAAGAAATAATAAAATATTAGCAAAAGTTGTAGATTTAAATCCTGCGAAAATTGCTGTTTATAAGCTAAATGGTACTATGTTTTATGCTAATAGTAGTTATTTAAAAGCAAATAATTTAAAATATGATAATTTTGAAAATTTAGATTTTGATAAGATAAGTCACTGTGATATAGCTTTTTTAAGTGTAAAAGAAAAACTAAAAACAACAAATAGTTTTGTTACACAAAAAGAAGAAAATGAAAAATGGCTTGAATCAACTTTTTATATGATATCTGATGAATTTATAATCCATAATTGCGTAGATATTACACTTCAAAAGCAAAAAGAGTTACAGTTAGAACAATCAGCGATATTTTTCGAAAACAGTAATGAAGGGATTTTAATAACCGATGCAAATAGAAAAATAATATCTGTAAATAAAGCTTTTTCAAAAATAACTGGTTATGAAAAAGAAGAAGTTTTAGGAAAAACACCATCAATTCTAAGCTCTGGAGTTCATGACAAAGAATTTTATAAAAATATGAGAGAAAGCCTTACTCTTAATTCAACATGGAAGGGCGAAATCTGGAATAAAAAAAAGAATGGTGAAATATATCCTGAATGGTTAAGTATAGCAAAAGCCGTAAATCCTAAATATAATGAAGAGTTCTATATTGCAATTTTTACTGATATAACAATGATAAAAGAATCTGACAAAAAACTATATTTTTATGCAAATCATGACGTTTTAACAAAACTTCCAAATCGTGTTCAGTTTGAAACACATTTAAAGAAAACAATTGAATCATGTAAAAGAAATCAAAATAAAATCGCTTTATTTTTTATAGATTTAGATAAATTCAAAGATGTAAACGATACTTATGGTCATTCTATTGGTGATGAAATGCTAAAAACTATTGCAAAAAGATTAGAGCAAAGTATAAGAAAAGAAGATTTTATTGCAAGACTTGGTGGAGATGAGTTTGTTTTAATAATAAAAGATGTGAAAAATAATGAAGATATGATAAAACTTGCAAATAAGATAAATGAAAATATCAAAGAAGCTATTGTAATAGAAGATAAAGTATTTTTTATGAGTTTATCTATTGGTATTTCAATTTTTCCTGATGATGGAAAAGATAGCGAAGATTTAATCAAACACGCAGATGCTGCAATGTATGAAGTAAAAGAAAATGGCAGAAATGGTTCAAAGTTATATAATCAAAATATTACAGAGAAACTCTCTTTAAAAGTTATCTTTGAGCGTGAGCTGAAAATGGCTATTCAAAAAGATGAGTTTGAGATGTATTATCAAGCAATTATTGATATGAAAAGTGAAAAAATAGTAGGAGCTGAAGCTCTTGTTAGATGGAAGCACAAAGATAAAGGTATTTTGCCTCCATTAGAGTTTATAAAATATATAGATGCAGGTGGCATGAGTATAGATTTTGGTGAACTTATATTTAAAAAAGTATTAAAAGATACTCAAACAATAAATAAAAAATTAAAGAATCAAAATTTAAAAATAGCCATAAATATATCTCCAGAATATTTTTTTAAATATACTTTTGTTGAGGATGTTTTGGCTTATTGTAAAGATTTTTCAATTGATGAAAAACAAATAGAGATTGAATTACTAGAAACAAATATTATGAAAAATTCTGAAATATCCCAAGAAAAATTAAAACAATTATATGAAAAAGGTTTTCAAATTGCCTTAGATGATTTTGGAACTGGATATTCATCTTTGAGTTATTTAAAAGATTTCAAAGTTAACAAATTAAAAATTGATCAAGCATTTATAAGAGATTTTTTAGATGATAATAATGACAAAGCAATAGTTGAAGCTATTATAAATCTTGCAAAAATATTTAATCTAAAAGTTCAAGCAGAAGGTGTTGAAACAAAAGAACATCATGAGCTAATTAAAACTTTGGACTGTGATTTTGCACAAGGATATTTTTATAATAAACCGATGCCTTTAAGTAATTTCCTAGATTTCATTTTAAATAAATAAATTTTGATATAATTTATAAAATATAGATAAATTAAAATAATGAAAAGATAAATGGATAAAATAAAAAATCTAACACTGATAAAAATAGCCTTCTTGTTTGTAGTTTTTTGTAACGCTTTTGTCGATGTAACCCACAAAGTTTTACTTCAAAATATCGCTTTTAAAGTATTTGATGGAAGTACTCAAGTTGTTTGGATTTCTATTATTAACTCACTTATAATTATTCCTTTTATTCTTTTATTTACTCTTAGTGGATTTTTATCTGATAAATATGATAAGAAAAATATTTTAGTTTATGGTGCTGTTTCATCTTTTTTATTATCAATTTTAATGATTATTTCATATTTAAGTGGAAACTTTTATTTTGCTATGGGCTCTTTAGTATTACTTGCTATTCAAAGTGCTGTTTATTCTCCTGCAAAATTTGGAATAATTATTGATATATATGGCAGAAAAAACCTTGCATCAGGAAATGCATTTTTACAAGCTATTTCTATGATGGCAATACTATTTTCAATTGCAAGTGCATCTATTGTATTTGAATTTTTCTATAATAATAACAATTTACAAACACTTACAACAAAAGAAGAATTACTAAGTGCTATATTGCCATTAACTTACTATATCGTGCCATTTGCTTTTCTTGAGATGCTAGTTTCATTTTTGTTTTTAAAGAATATTAATACTTCATATAATAAAAATAAAGATTTAACTTTAAATAAAAAAGAGCTGTTTCAAGGTAAATTACTGCAAAACAATATGAAAATTCTTACATCTAATAATGCTATATTTTTATCAGTTATAGGCTTATCAGTTTTTTGGGGAATCTCCCAATCAACAATGGCCGTTTTCCCATCTTTTGCAAAAATGTATTTAGGAATATCAGATGTATCTATTATAAATGGAGTAATAGGAGCATCTGGAATTGGAATTGCAATTGGATCTATAATGTATTCAAAGATTTCAAAATATTATATTGAAGTGGGAACCATACCTTTAGCTGCATTTGGAATGGCATTAACATTATATATTTCAACACTAGTTGCAAGTCCCATTCTTCTTGCAATAATCTTTTTATTTTTTGGGTTTTTTGGAGGAATGTTTATTGTTCCTTTAAATGCATTAATACAGTTTAATGCAAAGAAAAAAGTTCTAGGAACAATACTTGCAGGAAACAACTGGTTTCACTCTGTTAGTATGTTTTTGATGCTAGGAATGACAACTATTGTTTCTTATTATGGGTTTGATCCATTAAAAACTATATATTTGATATTATTAATTACACTTATAGGAACAATGTATACAATTTATCAACTTCCTCAATCTTTAATATTATTATTTTTAAAAACGATTGTAGGAATGAAATATAAACTTGAAGTAAATGGAATTACAAATATTCCTCAAACAGGTGGAGTTTTACTTTTAGGAAATCATATTTCATGGATAGATTGGGCTGTTGTTTTAATGGCTGTTCCTAAAGAAGTAAGATTTGTGATGGATAAAACTATTTATTCAAAATGGTATATAAAATGGATTTTTAGAATGTTTAATGCCATTCCCATATCAAATGCTTCAAGTAAAACTACTATTAAAATAATTGCAAAACAGTTAGATGAAGGGAATATTGTTGTGATTTTTCCTGAAGGATCTATCACTAGAAATGGGCATTTAGGAGAGTTTAAAAAAGGATTTGAAAAGATTTTAGAACTTACAAACACTGATGTAAAAGTGGTACCTTTTTATATTAGAGGACTTTGGGAATCTATGTTTAGTAGAGCAAATCAAAAGTTCAAAAAATCAAATAGAACAAATAGTGTTACTATCTCTTTTGCAAGATATATGAAAAAAGAAAATGCAAATATAATAAGTGTAAAAAAACAAATTATAAATTTATCTACGAAATCTTGGCAAGAACATATTAAAAATCTAAAACCTTTAAATGAAACTATTTTTAATAGATTAAAAGAGCTTAAAAATAATATGATTTTTACAGATTCTACAGGATTAGAATTAAGTGGACATAAATTTTTAACAGCTTCAATAGTGTTTAAAAATTTACTAAAAAAACAAATTGAAAATCAAAATGTAGGAATATTACTGCCATCTAGCACAGCGGGAGCTTTTATAAATTATTCTGTATTATTAATGGGAAAAACTGCTGTAAATTTAAACTACACAAGCCAAATAGAAACCTTGAAATATTGCATTTCAAAAGCACAAATAAAATCTATTATTACATCAAGAAAATTTATAGAAAAACTTGAACTTCGTGGCATTGATTTAAAAGAAGCTTTTGAAGATGTTGAGCTTATTTATCTTGAAGATTTAAGACAAAATATTTCAAAAGCAAAAAGTTTATCGGTGTTTTTATCTGTAAAAATTCTTCCAAGTTTTCTTTCAAAACTTATATATTTAACAAAAACAAAAAAAGATGATACGGTTTTAATTTTATTTTCATCGGGAAGTGAAGGAACTCCAAAAGGAATAGAGCTAAGTGGAGATAATATTTTAGGAAATGCACAACAAATAGCAAATATCATAAATGTAAACGATGAAGATATTATCTTAGGTTCTTTGCCTTTATTTCATGCTTTTGGAATAGTTGTAACTACATATTTGCCTTTAATAGAAGGAATTAGATGTGTAGCACATCCTGATCCAACTGATGGTTTAGCCATCGCTAAATTGATTAGTTCTTATAAGGTTACTATTATGTGTGGTACTTCAACTTTTTTTAGGCTGTATACAAAAAATCAAAAAATTCATTCTTTAATGTTTGAAAGTCTAAGACTTGTTGTTTCAGGAGCTGAAAAACTAAGGGAAGATGTACGAATTGAATTTAAAAAAAGATTTGCAAAAGATATCTTAGAAGGTTTTGGAACAACAGAGACTTCACCTGTGGCCACTTGTAATTTACCCGATGTTTTAAGTCCTGATTTTAGTATTCAAAAAGGGCAAAAAGCTGGAACTGTAGGAATGGCAATTCCAGGAACTACTATAAAAGTTGTAGATCCAGTAACTTTTAAAGAGCTAAAAGTAAATGAAGAAGGAATGATTTTAATTTCTGGAATTCAAGTAATGAAATCATATTTAGATGATGAGGATAGAACAAAAAAAGCTTTAAAAGTAATAAATGCAAAAACATATTATATTACAGGAGATAAGGGAAAGCTTGATGAGGATGGCTTTTTAACAATAGTTGATAGATATTCAAGGTTTGCTAAAATAGGCGGTGAAATGATAAGCTTAGGCGCTATTGAAGAGCTAATATCAAAGTTCATTGAATCAACTGATAATTTGATTGATTTTTTAGTTACAAGTTTAGAAGATGAAAAAAAAGGGGAAAAGATTATTCTTTTGATTTCCAATGCAAATAAAGAGTTTATCCAAGAGCTAAAAGAAAAGATTCTAAAAAACTTTGATAATAAACTTATGATTCCAAGTGAAATAAAAATTGTAGAAGAAATACCAAAACTAGGAAGTGGGAAAAAAGACTTTGTAAAAGCTAAATATCTAGCATCCCAAGAGTAAAAATATTTTAAATATTTTTACTCAACTTCTTTTATAGAACACATAAGATTTACTATTTTATCTTGGTTAGAACAAAAATTTCCATTTTTTTCAATCAATAATAAATCCTTCGCATAACCTTTTAAAGTATGAAGTTTTGCACTTTCAATCTCTATATTAAAATCATCAAATATCTTAGCAATATAAGCAAATAAACCCTTTTGATCCTTAGCAACTATATGCATAGAAGCTAAATCAGCTGTATGATTTTGATCAACTACAATATCCTCTTTTTTTATAATTGGAGTTATTAAGTTGGTTGATTTACTCATATCAAAAGAGTCTTTTATTATCTCTTCTATAAAATAAATATCTTCTTCATTTATTTTTTCTGAAAATGTAATCTCAAAGGCTTTTTTATTATCATAGAGTTTAAAAATATTCATGGAAGCTATATTTAAAAACTCTAATTTTCCCAGTAAATAACCTAAATTCAAAGGTGATTTTCTAATAATTCTAAGAGTTAATTGTGATTCATTTATTATTTTATAAATATATGTTTCCACATCTTTTGCTTTTATTGAAATATCTAAAATATCCTCAGCTTTTAGACGTAAAAATATCTGATTTGATGCAATTGACATTATTTTTTTCTTTATGCTAAGTGGTAACTCTTTATATCTTTCAAGATTTTTAATAGCATTTTGTTTTGCTATTCTTCTTTTACTTTCAGTTAGTA
Source organism: Aliarcobacter sp. (assembly GCA_017995775.1). Taxonomy (GTDB): domain Bacteria; phylum Campylobacterota; class Campylobacteria; order Campylobacterales; family Arcobacteraceae; genus Aliarcobacter. Next base: position 32,388 of record JAGOIF010000010.1, on the reverse strand, counting down.
ATTCTTGATTTTCAAATGCAGGAATTGATTGTGTGTATAATTGTTTTAATAAAGATGCTGTTGAACTATTAAAAATATTTTCTCCAACAGCTGAAATATCGCAATATGTGATTATATAAAGCATATCAAGGGACTCTTTTGTTTCAATTAATCCTGTAAAATTAAGTATGGCTTTTTCTGAATATATATCTTCATGGTTCGCAACATAAGACATCATATTGTGATATCTTACAAGTTCTGCTGCAATTCTTATAGTTTCATCATTAAAATAAAATGACTTAAGCATACTTTTGAGAAGTTTTTCACCAACTATATGATGATCTTGAGTTCTTCCTTTCCCAATATCATGTAGAAATGCAGCCAATCTTACGATTATTTTTTGTTCATTTGTAAGTTTGTCAAAGATTGCTTTTATCTCTTTATTTTGGATATTTTGTGCAAACTTCAAAGTTTTTATAGAGTGAATATCAACAGGATGATAGTGATAACCATCAAATTGAGGTTGGTTAAGAATCTTTTTTGTACTAGGAAGAATAGTTTGAAATAGCCCTGCGTTATAAATTAATTTTATTATTGGGTATAGTTTTTCTTTGCATAAAAGAGTTTTTACGCTTTTTTTCAACTCTTTTGTTTGAATCTTTGGTAATTTCGCACGACTTATATAATAAATATATGATCTATCAAATCTTTCAATATTACTTGGTAAATCAATTAATTCTTTTATGATATTGCTTAAAGTTTCTGCTTTTGCATTAAATGAACAAAAAAGTTCATTATCAATAATATATTGATTCTTTTTATATCTAAGTTGTCTTAATTTTGGAATATTAGAAGAATCAAATAAAATTTGTCTTGTAAATTTTTTCACCATTGTTGAGGTAAAGTAGTGAATCATATGAAGAGATGCCAAAATTCTTGACATACATTGTCTCTCTTTTGTATTTCTAGGACTATCTTTAAATCCAAGTTTAGAGCTTAGATCAGGCAAAATATCAAAGGTTACCATATCAAGTTTTTTTCTTGCAATATTGTGTAAAGCATTTCTTACTTGAAAAATGAATTCTAAAGCTTGTCTATATTTTTTATATTCATCTTCTGTAAATTCTTTTCCGATTAACTCTTTTGTATTTGTGATTCCATATAAAATATTTGCCATCCAATACATCATATTAGATTCTCTAATACCACCATAGCCATCTTTTATATTTGGTTGCATTTTAAGTGGATATTTTAAAAGCCTTTGTTTATGCTCTTCTAATTTTTTAAGTACAAACTCTTTTTGATTTGTTTTTCTAATTTTTGTTAAAACATTTCCATATTCACACCATAAAATTTTTGAACCACAAATCATTCTTGATTCTAAAATAGAACTTTTAATTGTAATATCTTCTTTTACAGCTTCACTTATTTCTTTTAGTTCATGAACCCTTGAACCTAATTTTAAACCACAATCCCATGCTAAAGTTATAAACTCTTCCATAAGTTTTTTTAAATTATATCCTTGAACATTTTCATATAAAATCAAAATATCAATATCAGAATAAATACAAAGTTGTTCTCTTCCATAAGAGCCAAGAGCTACAAGAGTAATGGGAATTGAAGTGCTCATAGGTTGGTGGGAAGCGAAGTTTTTTCGTAAAATATATTTATATAATTGGATTAAAAATTTATCAGTATGTTTTGTATGTTTTATAAAAAAATCTTTTCCACCTGTTGTTTCAACGGTTGTATCAATGGAAGCTAGATAGTTTTTATAATAAGTTTTAAAAACTTTTGATATTTCAAAATCACTTGCATTTTTTGATATTAAATCTTCTATTTGTATGTTTAAATTTATCATAATAACTCTTTGTATATTTCTAATTTTTTTCTTAGAGTAATTCTATTTATTCCTAAATGCTTTGAAACTTGAACTTGAGATTTATATTTATGTAAAGATGCTTTTAATAAAGGCACTTCAAAAATATAAGATAAATCTTTGTATGAATTTTCACCGTTTAGGTTTTTACTAATATATTTTTCTAAAAACATTAAAATCTCGTTTTCACCTAAAGTCTCAAAAAGATATGAGAAAAAGATAGTTTTTCTTAAGCTATATGCATTATGTAATAAATTTTTACCAATTTTAGATTCATCAATTAGTGGCATGTCCAAAATCAAACTAGCTTCTTTAGAGAATTTTTTTATTAAAGCTTTTGTATCTTCAGGTCTTTTTATTAAGTTGGGAATTTCAATATTTATTGAAAAAATATCTTTTATTTTTTGATTTAAATTTTCAGTATTTGATGTAGCAATTAATCTTAAATCATTTTCTTTAATCCATTTTATAAAAGCATCAATATTTGTAATTTCTTCTATTTTATTAATAATTATTGATTTATTTTCTACAACAATCGTATTATTGCTTATCTCTTTTTGTAAAGTTTTAGCTTCAAATATTTCATTATTTGGAAGAATAAATTTAGCAAGAGATTTCTTTCCACTTCCTTTATTACCAATTATTAATGCATTTATTTCAACTGTTTGTAAAAGTTTCGCAGAATTTAATATCTCCTTTGAAATCTCATCTATGGCTATATATTCTTGCATTTTATTATGACCCTTTTTAATATAAAATTGCATTTGTAAAAATATTATACTTAATAAAAACAATATTTATATAAAAATGTATAAAAAGTATACAAACACTTTTAATACATAATTAAGTACAATAACTTAATATATTATAAAGAGTAAAGATTGAAGAAAAAAACCTATATTTTATTAAACTTATTTATATTAATTTTTATTTGTATTTCAATTGTTTTTTTTGGAAGACATTTAATAGTTGAAAAAGAAAAAGAGTTACTACATGAAAAATATAAAGCAATAAGTCAAAATATAAAAAATAAAACAAATTCACTAATTCAAACAAAAAAAAATGCAACATTGGCAATAGCCCTTGTGTTATCTGAAAATGAAGCTATAAAAGATATTCTTTTAGATAATGAAAATAATACTTATGATTTAAAAAAATTATCTGAAAAAATTAGAATCTATACAGATTATAAAAACGTATGGTTTCAGCTTATTACTAATGAAGGTATTTCTGTTTATAGAAGCTGGACAAATAATAAAAATGACAAAATCAAAAATTATAGATTAGATTTAACAACACTATTAGCAAATCCAATAATTAAAAATACAATTAGTGTAGGAGTGTATGATATCACTTTCAAATCTATAATTCCATTATATAGAAATAACGAGTTTATAGGCGTTTTAGAAGGTATTACTCATTTTAATTCAATAACAGAAGATTTAAAAAATAATGATAAAGTCGAGCCAATAATTTTAGTAAATAGTAGATTTACAAAACAACTTGAAGAAAAGAATTTCACAAAAATATTTTTACAAGATTATTATGTTGCCAATTTAACAGCTTCTAAAGAGATAATAAATTATCTAAAATATGAGAATATGAATAAATTTTTTCAAGAAAATGAATATTTAATAAAAGATGAAAAACTAATTATTAATATACCAATAATAGAAGAGGGAATAAATTTAGCAAATATTCTAATATTTAAAAATTTAGATGAAATTGATATATCTGAAATTAATGAGTTTAAGAAACACTCATTTTATTACTTGATATTTTTTCTGATTTTTATATATTTGAGTATTTTTATAATAGCTTATTATTTATATTCGAAAAGATTAAAAGAATTAAATATCTCTTTACAAAAAACAATAGAATATGAAATAATGAAAAACGATGAAAAAAATAGAATATTATTTCAACAAAATAAAATGGCAGCAATGGGAGAAATGATAGGAAATATAGCCCATCAATGGAGACAACCTTTATCTGTTATTACTGTTTTGGCATCTTCTTTAAAAGTTAAAAAAGAATTAGATATTTTAGAAGAAAAAGATTATTTAGAATCTTATAATTTGATTCTTGAAACAGCAAACTATTTGTCAAATACAATTGATGATTTTCAATATTATTTTTCACCAAATAAAAATAAAAATAGTTTTAATACAAAAAATTTAATAGACAAATCATTAAAATTATCTAGCATGGAATTTAAGGAACATAATATAAATGTCATTAAAAATATAGAAGAATTTGAAGCTTTAAATTTTGAAAATGAGCTATTGCAAGTAGTAATAAATATTTTAAATAATGCAAAAGATGAGTTAATAAAAAAAGATGCAAAGAGATATATTTTTATAGATTTATTTAAAGAAGATAAAAATATTATTATAAAAATAAAAGATAATGCTGGTGGAATTGATAAAAATGTAATTGATAGAGTTTTTGAACCGTATTTTACAACAAAACATAAAAGTAAAGGAACAGGAATAGGTCTTTATATGTGCCAAGAAATAATAGTTAAACATATAGAAGGAACTATTCAGGTTTCAAATGAAATTTATGAATATGAAAATGAAGAATTTATTGGCGCCAAATTTGAGATTACCCTTGCTTTATAAAATAAATGCAAGATAAACTCTTTTATGCTTTTATTTCAAACTCTTTTATCATATTACTTGAAAGTAAATTAAGATTATTTTTATCTACGCTACTTTCAATATTAGAAGTTAGATTAATTATATTTGGATGAAATTTTTCTAAAAATTGTAAGATTTTAGGATCTTTTTTAAATGGGTTATTTATAGATGCACCACTATCTAGCATTTTAATCACTAAATCTTTTTTCCCCATAAAAGCTGCATAATTTATAGGTCTTATTCCAAAAGAATCAGGAGTATTTATTATTTCTTTATTATATTGATTAATCAAAGAAAAATATTTACTTGTATTTTTCCAAATACAAGTGTGCATAATAGTTCTTCCTTTATTATCAGTAGCAGAACAATCAGCTCTCATTTCAAGAAGTAATCTAAGAGTGTATTCACATTTTTCACCAACTGCAATATGAAGTGCTGTTAATCCTTCTTTATTTTTTGCATTAATATCAACTCCTGAGTTAATCAAACTTTTTATAGTATTTAAATATAACTTTTTATCTGGAATTAAATCTTTATAATTTTCTTCCATTAGTTTAAAAATAATGTTATTTCCATCTTTATCTTTTTGATTTAGATTGATATTTTTTATTCTTAATAATTTGAATAATTTAAAGTTAAAATAAATAATAGAATCAAAAAATAAAGGCTCTCCTTTGGAGTTATAATTATTAAGATCAATAGTTGAATTAGTAAGTATTAACTCAAGAACAGTTGGATATTCAGCATCACTATTTAATTGTGATTCATATTTGAAATCTAATTCTTTTTTATTTTGCAAGTGTAAAATTATGTCCAATAATATTTCAATAATTGTTTTTCCATCAACATTTTGAATATCAGGATTTGCACCTTTTTGTAGATAATATTTTATTAATTCCGCTGTTTTAATCCCTCTTAAAACAAGTATTGATAAAACTGTTTCATCATCAATATTTTTATGATTTAAATTTATATTACAGTTTTCAAGGAAAATATTTATAAGCTCTTTGTTCTCACTTCTTGTAACTAAGAAAAATGCATTTTCATTTCTATTATCAACAGAATCAACATTTACACCCAATCTCATAAGTTCTTTTGCCATTTCTAAATGGCTATTTCTTAGTTCTTGGTTTTCTTCTGGAGTATTTAAATATAAATTAATACACTCCATAAGTAAAGTTTTATTTTGTGAATTTTTAGTATTAATATCATATTTCAATCTAACAGCTTTTTCAATAATTTCAAGACTTTCTAAGCCTTTAGAAAGTACTAAAAATAAAAAACTATTCCCATTTTTATCCAATATTGTAGGATTCGCACCTGCTTCCATTAGTGCAATAGCAAGAAGAGTATTTCTTAAAACACTCTCTTTATGCAAGACTGTATGACCATCTTCATTTACTTGATTAATATCTATTTTATCAATAGAAGCAATTTTTTTAATTAGTTCAAAATTACCATTTGCAATTGCATCAAATATTAAGTTATTTCCATGAATATCACAATTTGAAATATTAGATGTTACTTCAAGTAAATAATTAACAACACGATTGCTATTAGCACTAATTACAGCATCTTGTAAGGCTGTTCGATTGTACATATTTAAATGATTAATATTCGCTTTATTTTCAATTAATACTTGTAAAATTGCTGAACTTTTTGAATGAATTGCATAAAATATTGCAGTTTCTTTTTGACTATTTTGAACTTCAATATCTATTCTTTTATCTAAGAACCATAAAACAGCTTGGAATAAATCTTTTTTACAACAAAGGTGAAATACTAATTCATCATTAAAAGAAAGGGTATTTAAATCAACACTAATTGAATTAATAATTTTATTTACTTTCTCTAAATTAAAGGTATGACTTAGTAGCTCTTTTACTAGTTCTTCTTCACTGTAACTAGTTTTATTTAAAAATTTTTTGAACATTTTCACCCTGTTTTTCTAAAAGATAATTTAATTATAAGTATATAATAAAAAGATTAATAGTTAACTTTTCAGAAAAATAATTTTAAGAAATGAAAAATATTGTATATTTTATATACAAAATAAAAATATCACGAATTGTTTTTGCAGTTATAATATTCAAAAACAAAGGAATATTATGAATCTGGAATCTATATCTTTTATAATTGACACTCTTTTTGCAATCTTTGCAATGACTTTAATAATTTTTATGGTTCCAGGTTTTGCAATGCTTGAAGCGGGACTTGTACGAACGAAAAATGTTACTACTGTTTTAACAATGAATATTCTTATTTATTGTGTTGCTTCTTTGTGTTTTTTATTAGTTGGTTACCATTTAGCATTTGGAGAATTAATAAATGCAAATATGAGTAAATATGCAAGTTTTTTATTTCAAATGGCATTTGTTGGTAAAGTTGTAAATATTATGAGTGGAGGAGTGAGTGAAAGAGCGAAAATTATTCCTTTGATATTTTTCACAATAATCATGGCTTCTTTTTTATATCCAATAGTTGTAAATATAACTTGGGGAGCAAATTTTTTAAAAGATACATTTTTAGAATTATCAATGTATGATTTAGCAGGTTCAACAATTATTCATAGCACTGGTGGTTGGGCATTACTAGCAGCTATTTTAATAATAGGTGCAAGAAAAGGAAGATATACAAAAGATGGTTCAATTAGGGTTCTTCCTGCTTCAAATATTCCTTTAGTAACTCTTGGAGCTTTTCTTTTATGGATTGGTTGGTTTGGATTTAATGGAGGAAGTGTTGGTTCAATTACATCAATAGAAAATGCAAATCTAGTAGCACTTACAATTATGAATACAAATACAGCTGGTTTATGTGGAGCAATCACAGTAGCTATTGTTATGCAAATAATGTATAAAAAACTAGATATTACAATGATTTTAAATGGTGCATTAGGTGGTTTGGTGGCAGTTACAGCAGGAGCTAATTTATATAATATTTATACACCAATTATAATTGGTGTAATTGGTGGAGGATTGGTGGTAACTGGAGTTTTTTTCTTTGATAAATTAAAACTTGATGATCCAGTTGGAGCTTTATCTGTTCACTTATTAAATGGAATTTGGGGAACAATTGCTGTGGCAATTTTTACATCAAATAATGAAGGAATAACTTTTTTAGGACAAGTAAAAGGAATCATAATTATTGGTATTTTTGCGTTTGTTAGCTCATATGCTGTTTTATATGCAATTAATAAAATAATACCTTTACGTGCTTTACATGATGAAGAATTACAAGGATTAGATGTAAATCAGTGTGGGCTTGAAGCTTATCCTGAATTTAAACGTGCATTTTAATATTTAAGTAACTTAGATTTAAAAGTAATTTGATAAAATATAGGAACTAAAAAAAGGATTACATAGTGAAAAAGATTGAGGCTATAATAAAGCCATTTAAGCTGGAAGATGTAAAGGATGCTTTAGCCGAAGCTGGAGTTACTGGTATGACTGTATCTGACGTAAAAGGATATGGAAGACAACAAGGACATAGCGAACTTTATAGAGGTGCTGAATATGTTGTTGACTTTTTACCAAAAATCAAAATAGAACTAATTGTTGCGGATGAAAATGTAGATTCTTTAATTTCTGTAATAATTGATGCTGCAAAAACAGGAAAAATCGGAGATGGAAAAATCTTTGTTTCATCAATAGAAAAAATTGTAAGAATTAGAACAGGTGAACAAGATGAGGAAGCAATATAATGAGTATCTCAACTTTTGAATTAAATGAACCTTTAGATATGCACCTTCACTTAAGAGATGGTGATATGTTAAAACTTGTAGGTCCTCTTACATCCAACACTTTTAGTGGTGCTTTAGTTATGCCAAATTTAGTACCACCAATTACTACAAAAGAAGCTTTATTAGCTTACAAAGAAAGAATAAAAGAAGCTTGTATTGCCGATAATTTTGAAGCTTATGTAACTTTATTTTTTAAAAATGATTATACATATGAATTTTTAGAAGATATCAAAAATGATATTATTGGAATCAAATTATATCCTGCTGGAATTACTACAAATTCACAAACGGGTGTTTCTTCTATGGATGTTGAAAATTTACGACCAACACTAGAATCAATGAGTAAATTAGGAATTCCTTTATGTATTCATGGTGAAACAAATGGTTTTGTAATGGATAGGGAAAAAGAGTTTATGCCAATTTACGAAGCACTTGCTCTTGCTTTTCCTGATTTAAAAATCATTATGGAACACATTACTACAAAAGATGCAATTGAGTTATTAGATAAGTATGATAACTTATATGCAACAGTTACATTACATCATTTATTAATTACTCTTGATGATGTAGCAGGTGGAATGTTAGCACCACATCTTTTTTGTAAACCAATTGCAAAAAGACCAGAGGATAGAACAGCATTATTAAATGCAGCACTTAAAGCAAATCCAAAACTTATGTTTGGAAGTGATTCAGCTCCCCATCCTAAGCATAAAAAAGAGTGTTGTGGTTGTGCCGCTGGTGTATTCACATCACCAATAGCCTTACAAGTATTAGTTGAGCTTTTCGAAAAACATGATTGTTTGGATAAGTTAAATGCTTTTGTATCTTTAAATGCACAAAAAGTTTATAATCTGAATTTAAAACCAAAAACAATTAAATTAGTTAAAAAAGATTTTGTTGTTCCTGCTATTTATGAGTATAAAAATGAAAACGTAGTACCTATGTATGCAGGTGAAACAATTTCATGGAGTATAGATTCAATAAATTAAAAGCTTGTATTTTTACTTTTGGTTAAGAAGTCTTCTGATATTTTCAGAAGCTTCCTTAGCTTTTTGTTCTCTTTCTTCTCTCATTATTCTTAAAGCATCAAGGGTTTCTTGTTTTTCTCTATCTAGGTTAGCTCTTATTTGAATGGCTTTTCTATTGTTTGAAATTCCAGATATTGCAGAAAATTTCTCTTTTTTATTTATATAAATAGTTGCAGATGATGAGGTTGCATTTTTATTAAAAACAATAACATCATTTTCTTTTAAATTCATAATTTCAAAAGCTGTTAATTCAGTTTCAGCCATGATAGATTCAATTCTCATTCTAGCACCTGAAATAAGTGTTTTAATATCTCTTTTTCTACTTGATTTTCTATTTCTACCTTCACTAAATATTTTATCAACGATTTTATTTAATAAGGGTTCAAAATAAGAAATTGGATAACAAATTGATAAAAATCCTGATTCTTCATCGATTGTTATTTCAAGAACCACAAGTAAAACAATTTCATGGTTAGATACTATTTGAATAGCATTTGCATTTGTATCTCTTGATTCTATTTTAAAATTTAAAGTAGAAATGTCATGCCATGCTTTAAATAAATTTTTTATAAACATTTTATAAAAATGTTCCAAAATCTCGATTTCAATTTCTGTTAATTCCCTATCAATATTATCACTTGTATTAACAGCTCCAGAACCTAAAAGTTCAGCAATGATTTTGTGCGAAATGGCAGGGTTACACTCAATAACAATTCTACCTTCAAGTGGTTTGATTGATAAAGTATTTAAAGATGTAATTTGAGGAATTGATAAAATAAATTCCCCATAAGTCATCTGTTCAATAGAATAAAGTTTAACATCAACAATTTTTCTAAGCATTGAAGATAAATCTGTAATAAAATCTCTAAGCATCTTATCATGCATAGCAGAGAAGGCTTTTAATTGTTCAGCATTGATTCTATTTGGTTTTTTAAAGTCATAAATCGAATAATTCTTTTCTTTAGATATAACTTTTTCAAGAGGTGAGTTATCAATATCCTCACCTTGTTCTGCAATATCTAAAAGAGCATCAATTTCATCTTGACTTAAAAATTCAGCCATCTTATCCTCGTACTTCTATTTCAACATCAATAGCGCCCATTTCTTTTACCATTTGTAAGGTATCAATAATTTCACTCATTGGAAGTTTCATTACTTTCATAGCTCTTACTAAATCTGATATTGTAGGAGTAGCTTTTGTATTTATCATTGCATTATCGATATTTATAATAGGTTTGTCTGCAATTTTAACATTATCTCCAATATCAACACCTGGATTTTGTTTAGAATCATTCCATGCAGTATTACTAAGTCCTGATTTATCAATTCTAATTGTAAATGAACCTCTAGCAATTGTAACAGGGTCAATAGGAATGTCTCCGCCTGTAATAACTGATTCTCTATTTATATCAATAATAACTTTTTTCTTAAATGAAGAATCAAGCTCAATATTTTGAACTAAAGATAAAAATTTCACCATTGAAATATTTTGAGGCTTAATTATTTCAATTGTTCTTGTATCAACTGCTGTTGCTAGTTTTTTTCCAAATTTTGCATTTATTTTTGTTTCAATTAAGTCAGCATTTGTTGCAGAATTTTTTAAAAGACTTAGTTGAATAGACTCTTCATCTTTTAGATTATAATTAATTTCATTTTCAACCGTAGCTCCATCATAAATGAATCCAGTTGTTTTATTATTTTCATTTGAAGCGATTGTTCCTTGTGCAAGGGCATAAACATTTCCATCAACACCTTTTAATTGGGTGATTAAAAGCTCGCCATTATCTACAGACTTAGCATCACCAATAGTAGAAACTTTTACTTTTATTTTATCACCTTGTCTAGAAAAAGCAGGTAACTCAGCCGTTACCATAACAGCTGCAATATTTTTTGAATTAATTGAACCTGCTGGAATTTTAATATATGAATTTCTTAAAAGATTTTGTAAAGATTGCATTGTAAATTTTGATTTATCTCCAGTTCCTGGTAATCCTACGATTAATCCATAACCAATGAGTTGATTTTCTCTTATTCCGATTACGTTTGAAATGTCTTTAATAGTTTGTGAATACAAAGAGGATAGTAAAATTGCTAGTATAAAAAAATATCTCAATATTGCTCTCCTTATGTTAATTGCATTTATTTTATCGAAAATTTAATAAAAGAAGGTATAATCTAGCTAATTAAAATTATTTTATAGGGCGTTATATTGAATATTTACATTTATGGCAATCATAGTTTTAAAAAAGATATACATGAAACTCTAGAGCATTCAAATATTAAATTTAAAATGGATAACGATTGTGTAATAAAGGAGATAAATGATTTATCTGTTTTAAAACAAACCATAAAGAACAATCCATATGATGTTTATTTAATTGACGACGAAAAAATTATTAAAAAAAATTCATTACAAAAAAAAATAAAATTTTTAACACCAAAAGATGCCATAGAAGAAGAATTTTTACTTGATAGTGGTATTGCTGATTTATCAGTAAATAGTTTGTCTGAAATTCCTAAATATATTATTAGAAAATATGAAGATCAAAAAAAAACAAATGAGCAAGAAAAAGTATCAATTTTTGATGATGTGGATTCAACTGCTGATAAAGATAATAATGTTGAATTAGATGAGGAATTAGCAAAATTACTTGCAAAAGAAGATGAAGTTCATGAAGAACAAATCAATATTCCTACAGATAATTATTTAGAGAGTGAGAATTTAGAAGATTTATTTAATATAAGTGATGATATTAATTTTCAACAATCTTCAAGTAATGATAATATTTCAAAAAATGAATTTGATGATATTATGAATTTTAATGATGATTTTGGATTAAATAATATATCATTTGATTATGATGATGAGGCTACAAATAATGAACCTCTTGATCCTATGGAAGAAGATTTTTTTAAATCTATTTCAATGGATAAGGAAGAGAATGATGAGGAAGAAGATGACGAGAATGAGATATTTGAAGATATCGATTTTTTAGAAGAAATTTTTACAAATAAAGAAAAGAATAAACAGGAAAAAGAAGAAAAAGTAAATGAAAATAAAATTTTTAATGAATCTTTACAAAGGGAAAAAAGTATGAATGACGATGAGTTTTTTGAATTAGACTCTTTAAATGAAAAAGATTTATTAGAGGCTTTATCATACAACGGTGATAATGTAAGTAACATGAATCATACAGATTTAAAAACTAATATTTTAGAAAATAGTAGTAATACAATAAGTGTTAATAGTTCATCAAATGTTGATGAATTAGCTCAATTAATTTCTAAATTATTAAATAATAAAACTTTAGAGATAACTATAAAAATCAAAGATTAAAATATGGATTTAATAGCAATTGCTGAAAATACCGTAAAAATAATCCTAATTTTAGGATTACCTTCTTTAATTGTAAGTATGGTTATTGGACTTATAATTTCAATATTTCAAGCAGTTACTCAAGTGAGTGATGCTTCTTTATCTTTTGTTCCAAAAATGATTTTTGTTTCAGCATTTATCTTAATTTCTCTACCATGGATTGGTGATCATATTGAAGCTTATACAAAAGATCTATGGAATATTATTTTAGTATTTGGTAATTAATTTTGATTAAAAAATTATATAACTTAAAAAAAAATCAAACAGAACAAAAATTAATACAAAAGTCATTATTTGAATCAAAAATTGAACAAATTGATGCAGAAATTTTATTAACAAAAAATAGAATTGACACAGCAAGTGTTGAAAAATTTGGTGCAATATCAGATTTTATGATTTTGACAATACATAAAAACACTATGAAAATGCATATCCAAAAATTAAATGTTGAAAAAAACGGTATATATTTACAAATTGAAAATATTATAAAAGAAATTATAGAACTTCAAAAAGAGACAGAGCAATTTGGATATCTTCTTGAAGAAGAAAAAAAAGAAGCAATGCAAAAAATATTAACAGAAGAAAGAGAAGCTTCCGATGAATATATTCAAAGTAAGTATGTAAAAAGGATAAATAGTGAAGAAAATTAATAAATTATGGGTTCTAATTTTTCTTTCAATTTGCCTAAATGCCAATGAAGATACAAGTAGCTCTTTAACAAGACAAAAATTTGAAGTTATGGAATTAAAAAAAGAATTAAATAATTTTTATAATGAAAAAGAGCAAGAATATCAAGAGAGAAAAAAAGAGCTTGAAGGTATACTTGTTCAAATTCAAAAAGAAAAAACAGAAATAAAAAATCTACATGATAAAAATTTAGAAACATTACAAATTATAAAACTTGAAATAGAGAATAAAACATCAAAAATTTATAATGGAATGAAAGCAAAGAATGCTGCTGATATATTTAATCAAATGATGAGTGAAGGCAAAATTGATGATGTTTTTGATATACTCACCAAATTAAAAGAGAGTAATGTAACTCAAATTATGAAGTTTCTAGATGTAACAAATGCATCAATTCTTACACAAATGTTTGAAAATTATAATGCTGAAAATGAAAAGAAGGAATAGATATGGCAGATGAAAATAACCAAGAAGTAAAAAGTTCAGGAGGTGGCAAAGGCTTAATTATAGTATTAATAGCACTAGTTGTTTTTTTACTATTAGCAGTTGTCGGTGGAGGATACTTTTTATATTCACAAGGCGTATTATCAGGGACTCCTCCTTCTGGTCAAGAAGTTCAAAAAGAAGAATCAAAAGATAAAGGTAGCGATAGTTTCAAAGCTGACATTAATGATTTAGTATTGAATTTAACTGATTCAAGAGGAAAAGAAAAATTAATGAAATTATCTTTTTCTATTAAAAGTACAGAACCTACAATAGCTGTGATTGTTGAAACTTATAAGGCAGAAATAGTAGATGTAGTAATCTCTCAAATTAGTGCAAGAAGTTCAGAAGAACTTTTAACAGTTGGTGGAAAAAATCTATTAAAAGATGAATTAATACAAGATATTAATAATGTTATAAATGAAGTAACAGCATCAGATTCAAAAATTGCTAGAAACAATGTAAAAACAATTTTGTTTACTACATTTGTAATTAAATAATACTATGATTGTTGCAGTTAAAAGAAATAAAAAACAAAAAATTGTAAAGTTTATATCTTTACTTGTATTTGGATGTATTCTAGGTTCTTATTACTATTATACGAGTAAAACCTTCGCAGAACAGCAACAAGTTGAATTAGAAGATAAAAAAGCACAAAAGTTAGAAGAAGAAAAACAAGAAAAAACAAAAAAAGATATAGAAAGAGCAATTTTAGTTGAAGTTGAAAAAGCAGTTGATTTAGTTGGTCAAGAAAATATAAAACATGTAAAAATAGTTGAAAATAAAGTAGTAATAGTTTGTGAAGTAAATACAAATTTAGATGCATTATTAGTTAGATATGGAGTAATGGCATTTGTTAAAAAAACATTAAATGAAATAATCATTGCCGTTGATATTGATTTTATATTAAAAAGTAGATTAAATGCGAAATAGTATTTTTGTTCTTATATCATTTGTATTCATAGGATGTTCAGCAACTTCGAATCCCGAACTTGAGTTTGATAAACCAGAGGTTCAAATTCCAAAAAAATTACCAGAAGCAAAAAAAAATAAAGGTTCTTTATATTCGATGCAAGGAACATCTTTATTTGCAGATAAAAAAGATTTACAAGTTGGAGATATTATTCAAATTGTAATAAATGAAGATTTATCATCAAAAAGTAATAATAAAAGAGAGTTATCAAGTAAAAGAGATAATAACTTAGGTGGTGGAATTTTTGCAGCAACTGGAACTAATGCATTAAGTGGTGGAATTGGAAGTGCCGCTGATAAATTAAATTCAAGTCTTGGAGTTAATTTTGGAACAAATAGTTCAAGTTCTGATAAAGGTTCTGTAAAAACTCAATTGGATGAAACTTTTGAAACAATTGTTTCAGCAATTATTGAAGAGACATATCAAAATGGGAATTATTATATAAAAGGTAAAAAAGAGATGCTAATTGAAGGTCAAAAACAAGAGATTATTATCAGTGGAGTAATTAGACCTTATGATATATCTTCAGATAATTCAATTAACTCTTCACAAATCGCAAATTTAAAACTATTATATGATAAAAACGGAACAGAATCAGAAATATTAGAAACACCTTGGGGTCTAAAGTTCCTAAGATCGATTTGGCCATTTTAATCTAACTTTAAGAAATGTAATGTAATAATTTGTAAAATATAACCAAAAGGAGTCTCTATGCTAAGTACGTTAAACGTTTCCCAAACAGGGATGAATGCTGCTAGAATCGCAGTTGAAAATGTATCTAACAACATAGCTAATGAGAACACCGTTGGATATAAAAAAAGAGTTGTTCAAGTTAGTGAACTTGCACAATCAGATGGTAGATTCACAGGTCGTGGGGTGGATTCAAGCGCGGCATATAGAATTACATCTCAATATATGTATGACAAAATAATGTCTGAAAATACAAAAGCTAACTACTATGATAAAGTATCAAATATGCTAGGAAGCATTGAATCGATATTTTCAGAAACAGAAGATAGTGGTTTTTCAGCTGATTTAAATAGATATTTTCAAGCAATAGAAAATTTGCGTACGAACCCAAATTCAGAAATTTATAAATCAGTATTAAAAAGTTCTGGAAGTATTGTTGTTGAATCTTTACAAAACCTATACACAAGTATTGAACAGCAACAATTAAGTGAAAAAACTGAATTAAAAGTAAATGTAAATAAAGTAAATGGACTTTTAAAAGAAATCGGTGATATAAATGTTAAATTAGAGAAATATGAATTTAACAATGATTTACTAGATAAAAGAGATCAATTAGAATTAGAACTATCAAACTATGTGGATATAAGTGTTAATAGAGCAGGTGGTTATTATGAACTAAAAGTTGCAGGAGAAATGGCAATAAGCAATAATACTAATGTTAGAACATTTGATGTTATTGAAAGTAAAACGAATCAAGTGGATAAGTTTTATAATCAAAAGTTTGATTCAAAAGGTAACTTTGAAATTATTGATCCTTTAAAATTTGAAGCTGATAATACTACTCCTAAAACTTATGCTGATGGAGATAAAATAACATATAAGTTAAATAATGCAGTGGAAGTATCTATTACCATAGGTGAAAAGATTCGAGATACAACTAAGCCCGAGGATCCAGTTACAGGTTATCCTTTCTTAGATATTAATGGTGATGGTAACTTTGAAATTAGTGAAGATGAACTAGTAAGGGCTTTAGTTTTTAAGATAAACAATAGTGAAGAGACAAAAGGTCTTGTATCAGCATATAACGGTGATTATTTAGTTGATGCAGCTGGTAAAAGAACAACAAATGATAATGCTGACCAATATCTTAGAATTGAATCGAAATTTCCAGGAACAGAAAATCAATTTGAAGGAAGACTTTCAGTTGAAAAAAATATAGTTCCTCCAAGTACTCCAGAAGATAGAGTTGGTGAAGTTCTTTTTAGAAATGAAAATGTAAGTAAAAACCCACAAACTGATGTGACAATTACAATTAATGAAAAAGAAATAAGTTTAAAAAGTGGAATAATGAAAGCGCAAGTTGATAACTTGTCATCATCTTTAGGTGCTAATAAATTCCAAGTTTATCTTGATAAATTAGATTCTTTTGCAAAAACACTTTCAGATGTATCAGATAAGTTTATGAAAGTAGGCTCAAATGAATATATTTATGGTGATGCAGCAAGTGATGCTTCAAATGGAATTGTTGAGAATATTGGATTATTTACTGGTTTAAATGTAAAAGATTTAAAGTTTAATAAAAGTGCAGTAAACGATTTAAATCAAGAGAAATTAGATTACTTAGCAACAATACAATGGAAAAAAGATATATCATTTGATGGGATAGGACAAAAGAATAGTAATCCGTCAAAATCGACTTCTCTTTTAGATTTTTTTAGAGATTTAAAAGTTGGAATTTCATCTGATAAAGAAAGCAATGATTTTTTACAAGAAACGCAGAATAATGTAAAACAATCAATTAAAAGCTCATATGAACAGCTTACAAGAGTTGATAAAGATGAGGAAATGTTGAATCTAATGAAGTTTCAAGCAGCATATACTGCAAATGCAAAGATAGTTACAACAATTAATGAAATGATACAAACTCTACTTGGGTTAAAAAGATAAAGGATAAATCATGGCAAATGGCGTTTTAGGTCTAGGAGCTGGACAAGCAGCTTCGTTAAATAGTGATTTAATAGAAAAGTTAAAAACAGCAGAAAGAAAATCAGCAGTTGCACCAATAGAAGCAAAAATTGAAAAAATGGTAAAAGAAAAAGAAACTTTTTCAACTATTGAAAAGAAAGTTGCAGAACTATTGGAGTCAATTAAGCCTTTTGACCTTTTCGTTTCAGGTGCAGTTACTGCATTTGAGCAAAAATCAGCAACAACATCTGGTGATTCTGTAACATTTGATGCAGCAGATGTAAAAGCCTTGAAAAAAGGTTTTACCAGTGTTGATATTAAGACATT
This sequence comes from Aliarcobacter sp., assembly GCA_017995775.1. GTDB lineage: Bacteria > Campylobacterota > Campylobacteria > Campylobacterales > Arcobacteraceae > Aliarcobacter. Next base: position 14,620 of record JAGOIF010000010.1, on the reverse strand, counting down.
GGCACAAAAAGATGTTTATCAAACAAATGACGTTACAGGTGTACAAAAAGATCAAGTTATTGGAAAAGGTGATCTAATTGTTAATGGACAAGTTTTTAAAACAGACAATCTAACATATAAACAATTAGCCGATGAAATTAATACAAAAGAAGGAATGAGTGCTTCTTTAGAACAAGTAGGAACAGATTCTTATAGATTAGTTATAAAAAGCAAGGAATCAGGACTTGATAACGCATTATTAATAACAGGTGACGCAAAAAGCGCATTAGGGCTTGATGTTACAGAAAACCATAAACAAACAGCACAAAATATGAAAGCAACGGTTGATGGTGTTGAGTACAATGTATCATCAAATAGTTTAGTAGTTGATGGTCTTAAAATTAGTGCAAATAAAGCTGGAATATCAACTATTAATGTAACTGAAGATAATTCTCAAATAGAAGCACAAATGAAAAACTTTGTTGATAAATATAATGAACTAGTAGCATTAATTGAAACGGAGACTTTAGGTTCAGATTCTTCTTTAAATGATAGATCTTCTATTAAAGGAATAGTAAACCAAATAAAAGATAAATTATTTGGTTCTTATGGTGCAGCTGGTGATAAATCTGTATTTAACTTTGGAATCGAACTTGATAAGTTTGGTGGATTATCAATTGATAGTAAAAAGTTTAATGAAGCAGTACAAAAAGACATGGCTGGATTAAAAGATTTATTTGTTGGAAGTGCAGAGAAAAAGGGTTTGGGTACAGTATTAAAAGAGACTCTTGATACTATGAAATTTGTAGGTGGAGTATTAAATAGTTATGATGCTGCAATGAAAACAAGAGAAAAATCATTAAACGAAAATAAAGAAAAAGCTGAAAAATCATTGGATGTTAAATATCAACAATTAGCATTACAGTTTAGTTCATATGGAGCTTTAATTAATCAAATGGAATCATCATTCTCAGGATTGAAACTAATGATTCAACAATCGGTTGCAGGTTAAGAAAAAATTATTTATTAGATATTTTTTTATTATTAAGCAAATATGTAATATACTGACGGAATAAAATAAATAGCTAGGAGTTATGATTTATGGGAATAGAAGTATATAATCAACAAAATGCAGTTTCTGATGATCCTTATGTTTTAGTATTAAAACTTTATGAAGGTGTAATTAAATACCTTTCATTTGTAAAAGGTGCTATGCAAGATGGTGAAGTTGAAAAGAAATTTACTTATATAAATAAAACAATTGCAATCTTTGACGAACTACGAAATGTATTAGATTTTGATGGTGGTGAAGTTGCTTATTATTTAGATGGTTTATACTTATACCAAATTGAAACTCTATTTAGTGCTGGAATTGATGATAATATCAATGCAGTGAAACAAGTTATTAAAGTTACACAAGGGTTGATTGACGCATGGAAAGAAGAAACAGGTCTTTAAAAGCTTTAAAAGAATTAATTTATATTGATTCTTTAGAATCATTTACTAAAGCAGATGCTTTAGTAGTATGGTACGATGACTATTTAAAAGATGATACAATTGAAAATTTTCAATTAGAATTATCGGAATTAAAAGAGCTTGAAGAGCTTTTTTTTAAAAATATTAACTTCTTAAAAAATCAAAAAGAAGAAACAAAAGACGAGTTAGCAAAGATTCAGAAAATGAAAAGATTTTTAAAACATTAAGTCTTGAATATTAATATTTTGTGAAAAAATATAAGATCTTATATTTTTGGGAATCTTTGCAACTCTGCAGCTTTCTTTAAACTTTTTTTCCATGATAATATCTACTCTTGGAGCTATGAAAATATAATCTTCATTTATAGAAATATTTATTTTATTTGAAATACTTATCTCTTTTTGTTTTAAAATTTCATTTCTATTTGCAAAACTTAATAAAATTCCTCTTCTTTTTAAAGATAAATCTATGGTTCTTATATTTAAATTATCATCTTTTTGATTTAAAAATATTTCTAAATCTTTTATTTTTTTAAGTGGTTTATTTTGTATATTTAAAGAATCTAAATCTTTTTGTAAATATTCAAAAGATTTTTTAATTCCTTTGCTAAAATTATTTATTAACTTATCTGAAAAATTATGTCTAAAAAAATTTCTCTTATATTTCTCATCAAAATTTGATTGGTCTACAAAATACTTATGATTATTTTTTAATAAATATTCTTCAAGTTCATTTTTTGATATAGTTAACAAAGGCTTATATATTTGATAGCTTTCTTTATGTTCAAACTCATTAAAACCAATAAGCTCAACTAAACCAGCACCTTTTGAAAGTTGCATCATAAACCACTCTAGTTTATCGTTTAGTTGGTGTGCCGTGATTAGATTTGCATAGTGGTGTTCTTTTATGATTTTTTCAAAAAAAGCATATCTTATATCTCTTGCATTTTTTTCAAAATTAGAATTTGAATCAAGTTTTGTTTCATAAATAAATATTTCTTTTTTGTATGTATGGGAAAGCTCTTTTGCATAAGATATCTCTTCTTTGCTTTGTGCTCTTAAATTATAGTTCACAATTGCAATATCAAAAGGGATATTATTTTCAAGCAGTAAAAAAAATAGTGCAGAAGAATCAACTCCTGCAGAAAATGCTAAGAGGTTTTTTTGATTTCTTATTGCACTAAAATCTAAATACATAAATACTATTTAAGAACAGTAGCCAGTAGTTTATCACCTGCAAGTTCTGTAACTCTTACTGTGTAAATTTGCCCAAATTTAATTTGATTACCTTGCTCTAATTCATTGTCATTTATATAGATTTCTCCATCAATATCAGGTGCCCAAAGAGTTTTTCTAGCACTTAATAGATATTCGTGTTCATCACTTTCTCCATCAATATAAACTTCAAATACTTTTCCAATTTCATTTTCTAGTGATTCTTGTGTAGTTAAAGCAATTATTTCACCAATAATTTCAGCTCTTTCATCAATAATTTCTTGCTCTATTAATTCTTTTGACTCTGCTGCACTTGTACCTTCTTCTGTTGAGTATGAAAATACATTTGCACGATCAAATTTAAACTCTTCTATGTATTTACAAAGTGCTTCATGATCTTCAACCGTTTCACCTGGATGTCCAGCAATAAATGTAGTTCGTACAAAAGAGTTTGGTTTACTTCTCATGTGATTCATAAGTTCATTCAATTTTTCAACACCTTTTCCTCTTTTCATAATTTTAAGCATTGAAGGAGTTATATGTTGAAGTGGCATATCAAAATAATTCATAAAAACTTTTGAATCAGCAATTTTATCAATCAAACTTAAAGTTGTAGTTGATGGATATAAATATAAAATTCTAGCTGTTTTAATTCCCTCTATTTTTTCAACCGCTGAAATTAATTGCTCTAGCCCATCATTATGACCTAAATCTCTTAAAAATGATGATGAATCCTGAGATACAAATGAAAAGTCAATATAACCTCTTGCAACAAGTGATTTTACTTCTTTTACAAGTGATTCAAGGGTTCGTGAATGTAGTTTTCCTTTAAATGAAGGGATTGCACAAAATGAACAAGTTTGATTACATCCTTCACTTAGTTTTACATATGCATGATAAGATGAACCTGTAATTACTCTTTCATTTGTATCACTTGCTAAGAATACTTCATTTGTAAAAGCACTTCTTTTTTCATTTACAAGAATATCAATTTTATCATAATCCCCAACACCAGTAAAAACATCAATTTCTGGAAGTTCTGCTTGAAGTTCACCTTGATATCTTTGGCTTAAGCATCCAGCCATTACTAAAACAGATTCTTTTTTTCTTTCATCGTGAAGATTCAAAATTGTATTAATACTTTCTTGTTTTGCACTATCAATAAAACCACATGTATTAACTATAATAACATCAGCGCTTGAAGCATCATCAGTCATAGTGTAATCTTTTAATTTACCTAACATAATCTCAGAATCAACAAGGTTTTTTGTACAACCAAGACTTACTAAGTGAAGAGATTTTTTAGGATTTTGTATTGAAAATTTCATATTATTATTCTTTTATCTTAATTTTTTTGCATTTTATCATAATCATTTTTAAAGCTAAATGTTAAAGCCAGATGTTATCAAGTAATCTTGTGTTTCCAAATCTTACAACCACAAGAATAATCGTATTTTTAGGTTCTATTAATTCTAACTCGTTAAATTCTCTATCAACAATAGCCACATATTCTATTTCTAGATTTTTCATAATATCAAAGATTTTATTTTTAACAACTTGCACATCTCTTTCACCTTTTGAAATAAGAGATCCAGCCATATATAAAGATTTTGAAATAAGAAGTGAATCAGCTCTTTCTTTACTATCTAAATAGACGTTCCTTGAACTAAGTGCTAAACCATCATCTTCTCTTATTATTTCACAAGGAACGATGTTTATAGGTATAAATAAATCTTTTACCATTTGACTTATAAGTGAAAGCTGCTGGGCATCTTTTTTCCCAAAATATGCATTTGAGGCTTGTGTTAAATTAAATAATTTTAATACAACTCTTAATACACCATCAAAATGTCCCGGTCTTGTTTTACCTTCAAGAATATAACTTTTATTTGGAGCTTTTATTAAAACTTCTTCATTACTATACATAGTTGAAATTTCTGGCATGAAAAGATAATCAACTTTACACATCTGACAAATTCTTTTATCAGCTTCATCTTTTCTTGGATATGCATCCAGATCTTCCCCTGGTAAAAACTGTGTTGGATTTACAAATATTGAGACAATTACTATATCATTTTCTTCTTTTGCTTTTTTGATTAATGATATATGTCCATTATGAAGTGCTCCCATTGTTGGAACAAAACCTACTGTGCCATTTATGTTTTTTCTGGCAATTTGTAGTTCTTCAATAGTTTTTAAAATTTGCAAGGCTTTTCCTTATATAAAATTTATTTTTCTTCATAATTTGGATTTAATTTTAATAAAACTAAATCAGCAATCATATTTCCAATTAGAGTTAAAAATGCTCCAATAATTAATATTCCCATAATAACAGGATAATCGTGGCTTAAAGCACTTTGATAAAATAATAATCCCATTCCATCTATTGAAAAAATAGTTTCTAAAATAACACTTCCCCCAATAATTCCAGGAAGAGAAAGACCAAGAAGTGTAATAACAGGTGGATATAAATTTGGTAAAATATAATATCTCAAAATCTGTTTTGAATTAAGTCCCCTTGATCTTGCAAAGAAAATATAATCAGATTTTAAAATCTCAATAGTAAGACTTCTAATATATAAAACCAAACTTCCAATTCCACCAAAAACAATAATAAAAATAGGTAAAATTAAATGCCAAGCAAAATCTAAATAGTAATTTAAACTTCCATCATCAGGTACACTATGAAGTCCTGCAATTGGTAGTATCTCAAAGTTTATTGAAAATACTAAAACCAATAAAAGTGCTAAATAAAATGAAGGCATAGAAAAACTCAGAAGTGATAATTGTCCTGTAAATCTATCAAAAAAAGAGTTTTTATTTAATGCTGATTTTATTCCAAAATATAATGAAATAATAAATATTAAAACCATAGAAATAATATTTATTGTAAGTGTAATTGGAATTCTACTTAGTATTTCATTTTTAACCATTTCTCCACTTGAAAAAGATATTCCAAAATCAAGTTGCACTATAGAATAAAGCCACGAAAAAAACTGAATATATAAAGGTTTATCTAAACCATATATAGCTTTTAATTGCTCAATTGATTCAAGGGTGATATTTGGATTTAATTCACCACTTGCAAAAAAAGAGTTAGGAGCTGCGTTTATTGCTATAAATGAAATTAGGCTAATAATAAAAAGCATAATGATAAGATATAATATTTTGTTAATAAATAATTTCATAGGGCATTATACAAAAGATAGGTTTAAATGATAGGTATAGATATAGCATCAATTGATAGAATAAAAAAAATGTATGAAAAATTTGGAATAAAAGCATATGAAAAGTTTTTAAATCCAAAGGAAATAGAGCTTGTAAAGAAGCCTGAAACAGCTGCTGGATTTTGGGCCGCAAAAGAGGCTGCTTCAAAAGCAATCGGCACTGGAATTGGAGCATTTTGTGGTTTTCATGATATTAAAATATCAAAAACCAAACTGGGAGCTCCAAAAATAAAGTATAAAAAAAGAGTTAGAAAAGCTTTTGGAATAAAAGCTTCTCATTTATCAATAACCCATGATGGGGGTTTTGTAATTGCTGTGGTTGTTAATACTTTTAAATAAAAACTCTTTTAATCTAGTTAATAAATTTTAAAATTAGTTGAATTACACTTGCATTTATTAAATCTACAAAAAAAGCTCCACATAATGGAACAATTAAAAACGCTTTATATGAGTGACCATGTACATTTGTAATTGCTTGCATATTTGCAACTGCCGTTGGAGTAGCTCCAAGACCAAATCCACAATGACCTGCTGTTAAAATAGCAGCATCGTAATTTTTACCCATAACTCTGAATGTTACAAAATATGCATATACTATCATTGTTAAAACTTGAGCTATTAAGATTATAACTAATGGACCTGCCAAACTTGATAGTTGCCAAAGTTTTAAAGATAATAATGCCATTGCTAAATATAAAGATAATGAAGCATTTCCAAACACATCAATTGCTCTATCAAAAATTCTTATTTTTAAAACATTTTCTAAGATATTTCTTAATATTACACCACTTCCTAAAGCCCAAACAAAAGTTGGTAATTCAAATGATGTACCTTTTGAAAAAGCTGTCATAAAATCTGCGAATGCTAAACAAGCAGCAAAAAGCCCTAAAGTTGTAATTGCACTATTTGATGTGATTAATCGAACATTTTTTGGATAACCAAAAGGAACAAATTCTTCAATGGCTGCAACTTTTTTATCATCATTTAATGCCAAGTTTTTTTCGTTGTCTGATGAAGAAAGATTGTGTTTATTTATAAGAAATTTTGCTAATGGACCACCAATTAGTCCTCCCATAACTAAACCAAAAGTAGCACTTGCCATTCCAATAGTAGTTGCTCCTTCAATTGCATATTTTGTTTGTAAAATTTCTCCCCAAGCACCAGCTGTTCCATGTCCACCTGTTAGAGTAATAGAACCAGCAATTAAACCAATAAGTGGATCAATTCCTAATAATGTAGCCATAGATATTCCTACAATATTTTGAATTATTATAAAAAAGGCAACAACAAAAAGAAAGATAAAAAGACTTCTTCCACCTTCTTTTAACTTATAAAAGTTTGCACCAAGACCAATTGAGGTAAAAAATATAAGCATAAAACTTGTTTGTAATTCGCTACTTGTTGTTATACTATATCCCCAAAAGTTATAAGCTAAAGTTGATATAAAAGCAGCAACTAAACCTCCAACAACTGGTTCTGGGATATTGTATTTTCTTAAAAATGGTATTTTATTTACTAAAAATTTCCCAATAAATAGCACTATTACCGCTGCAATTAGAGTATAATAGGCATTAAATGTAAAATTCATATAGATCCTTTATTTTTATTTTTTATTAAATTTCGTTCTAGAATAATTTTTGCAGCAATAGAATCTATTCTGCCGTCTCTTTTATATTTTATTTCACCTTTTATTAAATCTTCAGCTTCAATAGAGCTCATATTTTCTTCTTGAAGTTCGTAGGGAATTGTTAATTGCAATAAAGATATAAAGTGATTAATGCGGTTTTGCATATCAATACTTGAACTTGGGAAACCAACTATTAGTTTTTCTATTTCCCACTCTTTTAAAAAAGTATTAACATCAGTAGCAGCTTGATTTCTATTTTTTCTTATTATGGCAGGTTGAGGAGTTACTATGTTCGAAGTTAAACAAATAGCAACACCAATTCTTTTAAGTCCCACATCAATTGAGGCTAACTTCAAGAAATAATCTCATTAGCAACATCAAATCTATTTGCTGTCATTAAATGGATTTTCGGATGGATTTTATTTATTTCTTTGAATAAATCACTGCTTAACTGCATTCCAACTTTGTACTCTTCTTCTTCTGAAATATTGTGAGCAGATTCAAGTGCATCAATCCAAAACTGAGGTACATGAATTCCTGGAACTTGAGCAGATAAAAATAAAGCAGTTCTAAGTTTTGTAATAGGAAATAATCCAAATATTAATTGTGCTTTTTTCTTATCACCTTCAAAACTATCTATACAAGTATTAAAAGATTCTAAAAGTTTTTTTGCATTTTCAATATCAAAAACAGGTTGAGAAATAACTCCTAATGCTCCATTTTGAATCTTTTGATGCATTTTTCTTTCTAAACTTGAAAAGTTTTTTGCATATGAATTAACAACAGCAAAAGGATAGATTTGTTTTGGTTCGATTTTAAATGGATGACCTGAAAAATCCATTCCATAGTTAAAAGATTTTATTATTTTTAATAACATTAATGAGTTTGCCTCAAAAACACCTTTTGAGTTTGGTTGATCACTCATATTTGCAGGATCTCCTGTTAAAGCTAAGATAGCTCTTACATCAAAATCATTTGCACCCATTAAATCAGATTGCAAAGCAATTTTATTTCTATCTCTCATAGTCATTGTGGCAATTACTGGTTTTTTAAACTCTTGTTGTAATTTTAAAGACGCGAATAATGCATTGTATTTTAATTTTGCCAAAGGATTATCAGTACAAGAAAATCCATCAACTCTATCTTGAAGTTTAAATTTTTTAATTCTTTCAATAATATTGTGCATAGAAGGTTCGTGTTGAGGTGTTGTTTCAAGTGTTAAAAATTTGTCTTCTTGAAGTTTTTGTATAAGTGTTTCAAACATTGTGGAAAATATTCCTTTTAGTATATTTAGTAAAATTTAGTTAATATTATATCTTTAAAAGACTAAAACTAGGGAAAATTAATGAAATTAGCTGTTTTTGATTTTGATTCAACACTTATGGATGGGGAAACTATTGACTTTCTTGCAGATGAATTAGGTATTGGTGAACAAGTTGCAAAAATTACAGAAGAGGCTATGAGTGGAAGATTAGATTTTTTCGAATCTTTAACTACAAGAGTTGCTCTTTTGAAAGGAATGGAATATAAAAAAGTTGTAGATATTTGCTCAAATCTTCCTTTGATGCCAGGTGCTATTGAACTTATTCCTGAGCTTAAAAAAATGGGTTATAAAGTAATATGTTTTTCAGGTGGATTTAGAGTTGGAACTACTCCTGTTAAACAAAGACTTGGGCTTGATGCTGATTTTTCAAATGTATTACATGAAAAAAATGGAATCTTAACAGGTCTTGTTGGTGGAGATATGATGTTTGGATATTCAAAAGGTGATATGTTACAAAGACTTCAATCATTATTAGGAATTACAAGAGCTGATACTTTAGTTTGTGGAGATGGAGCAAATGATTTATCTATGTTTGCACATGCTGATACAAGAGTTGCTTTTTGTGCAAGAGAAATTCTTAAAAAAGAAGCAAATGTTATTGTGGATACAAAAGATTTAACAAAAATTTTAGATTATATTAAATAGGCTTTATTCTTAAAGCCCTTTAGAGTTTGCTTCTTTAAATGGAATTTATTTCCATTGATAAAAGAAGTTAAAAATGAATAGGTCCCTTTTTAATGGGACATTTAAAAGGAATAAAAATGAGTTTAAAAGAAGATATTAATTACTCTTTATGGTGTGATTTTATAGAAAGAGATTTTTTAGAAAATAGATTTAAAGAGATTATAAAAAAAGGCATTATTCAAGGAGCTACATCAAATCCTGCGATTTTTGAATCATCAATTTCAAACTCTGTTGCATATAAACAACAACTTGATATGTTACAAGCTAATAATGCAAAAACAATATATGAAGAATTAGCTCTAACAGATATTAAAAGAGCTGCTTTTTTACTTGATAATTTACATAAAGTTGATAGTGATGATGGATTTATATCTATTGAAGTTGATCCGCTTTTATGTGATGATGCAGCTGGAACTATTGAAGAGGGAATTAGACTTTATTCTCAAATTAATGCTGAAAATGTAATGATAAAAGTTCCTGCAACCCAGGCTGGATATATTGCAATGAGGGAGCTAACATCAAGGGGAATAAATGTAAATGCAACTTTAATTTTTTCTCCAGAACAAGCTGTTAAATGTGCACAAGCTTTAGATGAAGGAATCAAAGATTCAAATAAAGATATTAAAGCTGTTGTTTCAGTATTTGTTTCAAGATTAGATAGAATGGCTGATGGCGATTTTGCATTAAAAGGATTACAAACTTCAAAGTTAGGAATCATAAATGCAACAAAATGTTATCACGAAGTTAATAAATTTAAAAATTTAAATATAAGAACACTTTTTGCAAGTACAGGTGTAAAAGGAAATGATTTAAGTCCAAGTTATTATATTGATAATTTAATTTATCCAAATTCTATAAATACAGCGCCACTTGCAACTATTGAAGATTGGCTAAAAGATGGTTCAAAAGAACCAACTCATATTATGTGTGAAGCTGATTGTGATAAATATTTTGAAACTTTAAAAGTAAAAGGTATCAAAATGCAATCAATTTATGACAAACTTTTAAGTGAAGGTCTTGATGCATTTAAGATTTCATTTAGAGAACTACTTTCAAAATTAGTAAACTAAAACCAAGTAGCCGTTATTGGCTACTTAAATAACTTAAGAAATGTTTAGATAAAATCTAAATAATATAATAAACAAAAGGTAAATTAAATGAATAATTGGAATCCAGGTTCTTGGAGAGATTTTCCTATAAAGCAACAACCCACTTATAATGATTTAGAAAAATTAACAAAAGTAGAAAGTGAATTATTATCATATCCTCCTTTAATTTTTGCAGGGGAAGCGCTAAACTTAAAAAAACAGTTAGCTGATGTAGTAAACGGAAAAGCTTTCTTACTTCAAGGCGGAGATTGTGCTGAATCATTTACTTCTTTTAATGCGACAAATATAAAAGATTTATTTAAAGTTATGATGCAAATGGCGGTTGTTTTAACATTTTCAGGTGGTTGTCCTGTTGTAAAAGTTGGACGTGTTGCTGGACAATTTGCAAAACCTAGAAGTGATGACTTTGAAACAATAAATGGAATTTCTTTACCTTCATATAGAGGTGATATTGTAAATGATATGGATTTTACAGAAAAAGCTAGAAATCCAAGAGCAAAAAAATTACTAAAAGCATATAACCAAAGTGCTGCAACTATGAACCTTTTAAGAGCATTTTCAAGAGGTGGAATGGCTGATTTAAATCAAGTGCATATTTGGAATTTAGATTTTGTTAAAGATAATTATCTTGGTGCAAAATATGAAGAATTAGCAAATAAGATTTCTGAGAGTTTAACATTTATGAAAGCTTGTGGAATTACAAGTGAAAACACTCCACAATTAAATCAAACAACGTTATTTACATCACATGAAGCACTTTTATTAAACTATGAACAAGCATTAACAAGAAGAGATTCAATAACAGGTGATTGGTTTAACTGTGCTGCTCATATGCTTTGGATTGGTGATAGAACTAGAGATTTAAAAGATGCACATATTGAATACTTTAGAGGAATTAAAAATCCAATAGCTTGTAAAGTTGGACCTACAATGAAAGAAGATGAATTAATTCAATTAATTGATACTTTAAATCCAAATAACGAAGCAGGAAGATTGAATCTAATTGTTCGAATGGGTGCAAATAAAATAGGTGATTATTTCCCTAATTTATTAAAAAAAGTTAAAGCAGAAGGTAAAAATGTATTATGGTCAAGTGATCCAATGCATGGAAATACAATCAAAGCTGGGAACGGTTATAAAACAAGAGATTTTGAAGCAATTTTAGGTGAAGTGAAACAATTTTTTCAAATACATAATGCTGAAGGTACGTATGCAGGTGGGATACATCTTGAAATGACTGGGCAAAATGTAACAGAGTGTACAGGAAGCGCAAGTTCTGGTGTAACTCAAGATACTTTATCAAATAGATATCATACACAATGTGATCCAAGATTAAATGCTGATCAAGCACTTGAATTATCATTTATGATAGCAGATACTTTAAAAGAAGCTAGAAAAGATATCGTATAAATTAGAACAATTTAAATTTTAATAAATATTAAAAAGCAGAGAGTTTTTTTCTTTCTGCTTTTTTTATGAAAAAAATAAGGAATATGATGAAAAACATTATGTTAAAACTGTTTTTAGTAGCAACTTTTTTAAGTATTAATATTTGTGCAAAAGATATGGGAACTATTACAAATTCTCAATGGGCAAATTTGCATTTGTATAAAGGTGTAAATCAAAGAGGTGGACCATTTGCTTTTGATGATACTTATGTAGAATTAGAATTTGGTGGAAGATATGAATGGCTAGATTTATATGGATATGTGGATTTTATTGATGCATTAAATAGTAAATCAAGTGATAAACATAAAGATAATAATTTCTTTGTAGACATAGAACCAAGAATTTCAATAGATTATTTATTAGATAAAGATTTGTCTTATGGAGTTTTACAAGAGTTATATTTTGCCTTTGATATATATTATGCAGATCCAACTCCAGGAGATGACAAAGGTTTAAAAATAGTTTGGATGGGACTTGGAAGTGATATTGAAATTCCATGGCTTGGGAAAAGTGGTGTAAACTTTTATACAAGATTTGTTGAAGAAAATTATGGAGCAAGTAATGAACATAGTTTTGATGGATACGTTGCGCATATAAACTGGTTTAAACCAATATATAATTTTACAGATAGCCGATTTTTATCTTTTCAAGGTTATATAGATTATGAGTTTGGAAGTGATTTAGATAATACAGCTTTTGAAAAAGATTATAGAACAAGTGATTCTTTCCAATCATATATAGGTTTTTGGGTACATGATAAAAAGTGGGCTTTAGGATATGGTTTAAAAGCATATAAAAATATGACACAATGGAAAGATGGTGAAATCTTAAATAATAGACAAACTGATACAACGGGAGTTGCACATTATTTTAACGCAGCTTATAAGTTTTAAATATAAAATAAAAGAAGCAAAAATAGTAAGACTTTTATAAAAAAGTCTTACTATAAATATCTTCATTAAATCCCACGATAACAATATCATCAAACTCAATAATTGGTCTTTTTAAAAGCATAGGCTCTTTACAAAGCCATTCAAACTTACCATTTTCATCAAGATTTAATTCTTTTAGTCCAAGGCTTTTATACTTAGTTCCTTTTGAATTAAACACTAAATCAACATTTGTTTTTTCTATCCAAGACTTTATAGAAGTTGAAGCTGGAGTCTCTTTTTTTGTATCAAAAAACTCTACTTCTTTGTTGTTGTCCTTAAAAAACCTTAAGGCTTTTCTAACAGAGTCTCAGGTTTTTATTCCATAAACCTTAATCATAAATTGTCCTTATTCTATTATTTTAGGAACTATAAAATAACCATCTTCACTTTTTGGAGCATGTTTTAAAATATGTTTTGAAAGCTCTAAATCTTGATTTGTAACATCTTCTCTAAGTGGTGTTCCACCTTCGATTGGGCTAAATGTGGCTTCGATGTTTGATACATCAATTTCACTTAAATTTTCAACAAAGTTTATAATATCTGCTAGTTCTGTTTTTAGTTTTTCTTTTCTTGAATCATCTATTTCTAAACTAGATAGTTTCGCTAATTTTGCTATTAAATTATCATCAACAGTCATGATTTTCCTTAATTTTATTAATTTTTTATTCTAGCTAAAAAGAGTTTATTTACTTCTTTTTGCATAAAAGTCTTTTTTAAATTCATCCCAATTATCTTCTAAAATAGCATTTCTCGCTTGCTTCATCAAAGATAAATAGTAGTGAATATTGTGAATTGAGCCAAGCCTGAAATATGTAATTTCTTTTGCTCTATAAAGATGATTTAAATATGCTTTTGAAAAGTTTTTACAAGTATAACAATCACACGCTTCATCAATTGGTGTCATATCTTCTTTATAATCAGCTTTTTTGATATTTAATCTTCCAAAAGTTGTAAATAGCGTTCCATTTCTTGCATTTCTTGTGGGCATTACACAATCAAACATATCAACACCACGTTCTATATTTTCTATTAAATCCTCAGGAGTTCCAACTCCCATTAAATATCTAGGTTTATCTTCGGGCATAAATTGTGTAGTCCACTCAACCGTTTCATACATATCAGCATTAGGTTCACCAACACTTAATCCACCAATTGCAAAACCATCAAAATCACTTAAAGCACAAAGTTGCTCAGCACTTTGTTTTCTAAAGTTTTTATCAGTTCCACCTTGAATAATTGCAAAAATATTTTGATGTACACCAATACCTTTTTCTTTTTGTTCCATATGATAAGAAATAGCTTCTTTTGCCCATTTTGTAGTTCGTTCAATTGATTTCGCGATTCTTTCTTGAGTATTAGGAAGTGCTACTAAATCATCTAAAATCATCATAATATCAGAGTTTAAATCGTATTGAGTATCAAGTACACTTTTTGGGGTAAAGTAGTGATGACTGCCATCAATATGAGATTTGAACATAATTCCATTTTCATCTGGTTTTGAATTTGCACTTAAAGAAAATGCTTGAAATCCACCTGAATCTGTTAAAAAAGAGTTAGGAAATTTTGAAAAACCATGAAGTCCGCCGAATTTTTTAACAA
>JAGOIF010000131.1 GCA_017995775.1 Aliarcobacter sp. | reverse complement strand
AAAAGGTATATTTGCGAAGTTTTAAAAGTCAATTTTAACTAAAAAGTCCTAAAAATGACCAAAAAAAGTTCGCAAATCGTTTTTATATAAAATACTCCTTTTTTTCAAAAGTTTCTTCTCTATTACAAAGCTCAAATGACTTTGGAACACAATTTTCACAGATATGATAAAATCTTAAACTATCAATCTTTTTATCGATTAACTCTTCCAGTTTTTCTACTAATTTTTTCATTTTAGTTTTGTTTAATTCACACTCAAAAACTGAAAAATTAACTCTGTAGCCATAAGCTTCAAGCTCATCTGAAACTTTTTTTCTTCTTTTATTATTTTCTATATCATACGTTATTAGATATTTCATCAATATTTTCCAATAAAAGGTTTATACAATTTTGTATTATCGTCAATTGCTTGAGCTAATTTATAACATTGTGATTGAATAATATTTTCTATTTTGATTGACTCTTTCTTCCACATAGTGTAACTTCCTAATTTCTCTTTTATATTTTTTGAGATTAGTTGTCTTGAGCTTTTTGTAAGAAGTCCATCATTTCCGAGCTTTATAGGTTCATTTTTATTTAACATTGAAACTATTGTTCTATCAACAATAAATGTTCTGAACTCTTCTATCATATCAAATGTAAGTGTAGGTTTATTCCCATCAATTGAATGTAAGAAAGAGATATTAAGACTAAGTCCTGCATGAACTAAAAAGTGCTGTACTCTTCCATACAAAATTGCATATGCGTAATTTAAAGAACTATTTACAATATCTTTTGCTCCTAATGTTACTCTTTTTTCAAAAGGAACTTCAATAACAAGTCTTAAACTATTCCAATATATTGATGAAATACTTCCTTCATAGCCCATAAGTTCAGATATATTTAAAGCTTTTGGAATTTTTTTCTCCAAAATATTTTCAATATTTGAAATTTTATCATCTAAAATTTTGTGATACTTGTCTAAATATTTTAGATAATTTATTTGATTTTTTGCTTTTCCTTTTATAAATTGAGTTGCTAAATATAATTGAAGTGGTGTTTCTAAGACTTTTGCTTGTTTAGTTATATTTTGTGTAACAGTTGATTTATGAGTTATTAAAGAAGCATATGAAATTGAATTGTGATCTATAAAATCTATTGTTATGCTATTTTCAACTGCTTTTTTTATAACATCAGTTGAAAGAATTAATCCTTTACCTTCAATAATAATTCTATTAACTTTATCCATTGCAAAACTGTTTTGAACTTTTCCAAACTCTTTTATGACAAATTTATTTTTACTAATTCCTAAAAAAAGACCTTCTCTTGATATATGTATTGTTGAATCATTTGCAAATTTTTTTGCATACAAATTTTTCTTTTTATCTATTTTTGTTTTAGAATCTTTATATGACTTATTTGCCAAATATTTTTCATAAGCTTTTGTTATTATTAACTCAATTTTATCGTTTATTTCTTGAGTATCGAAGAGAATATCAAATTTTATTTGAGATAAAAGTATTTTAAAATCTTTTTTTGTTTTTATCTTTTTGCTCGATTTTTTTTGAAATACTTTTTGAGAAATTGACTCTACTAAATGTTCTTTTAACATTTGATGCTGAGTTGAATTTGGTATTATAATTTTTAAATAGTAGTTTTTTAGAGACATTAAATAGCTATTTAAATTATCTACGTATGCTTTAAATCCTAATTTTGTTTTAGCAAGATTGTGTAAATGAGAGATAGATTTTTGCAGTCTTTCATTATCAACAAATCTATTTTTTCCTACAAAATGAACTCCTAAAAAAATAAATCCATCTTTTAAATGAGTAATTTTAGTTTTATCTTCACCTAGAGATAAATCTAATGTTTTTAGAAATTCATCTAAGAGTTGCTTTGTTTTTATAGCTTCTTGTTGTTCTTTTAAAAAAACAACAAAATCATCTGCATATCTAATGTGTAAAACCTCAATTTTTTCTAAAAATCTATCCATAAGATCTAAGTAAATATTTGATAAAAGTGGAGATAAAATATCCCCTTGATGAACTCCTTGATAGTGATCAAAATAATCATAACTTTTAAATGAACCTATTTGTATAAAAAGTGAAATAAGTTTTATAACTCTTTTATCACTTATTTGCCTATCAAGTATTTTTAATAGCTTATCATGATTTATTGTTTCGAAGAAATTATCTATATCTGTTTTTAAAATCCAATGATATTTTTCATTTATAAATTGAGATGTTCTATTTATGGCTTTAAGAGTTGATTTATCTTTCCTGTAAGCATATGATTTATCACTAAATGTTTTTTCAAAGTAATCTCTTAGTGAAATGTATAAAACTTTTTGAATAAGTTTGTCTTTTATAGAACTAAGAGCAATTGGTCTTTTTTCATTACTATTTTCTTTGTTTATCTCAATCTTTTTAAGTGGCTCTGGAATGTATGAACCTTTTTGAATTGATAAAATAATCTCTTCAATATTATTTGAAAGATTACTTTTAAATTCATTATATGAAATTTCATCAATACCAGTTGATTTTGATGAAATCTCTAAAAATGAATCTTTTAAATTTTGTTTTGTAAAAATATGTTCTAGAGTTGATAAAAACATTTATAAAGCTCGTTTAATAGCCAAATTTTCATAGTTTATCAATAAATCATTTATTGATTTTTTTATATCTTCAAATTTTCCATTACTATTTGCATGAGCTAAATTATTTCTTTTTTTATCAATATCACTATACAATTGTTTTAAACGCGAAGGATATGAATTAGCTAATTTTATATAATCTGATTCTATAATATTTAATTTTGTTTTATTTTGTTTTAGAAACTGAGAATAGCTTCTCCAGCTTAAATTTTTAAAAAAATCTCCTATTTTATAAAGATCATGATTTAATTGTCGTTCTATATCTTCTACTAAATCTAAATGTTTATTTTTTATATAACTTTTTATATACATTCTTATACTTTCATATAAGAGTGCTAAACTAAGTAACATATACTCTTTTTCAAATAAATTTTTAGATAATTGATAGTAAACCATATATCTTTTTTTATTTTTGAAATCTATTAATTTTTGAATAATTAATTTTAATGTATTAGCTTGTGTTTTGATTGAAATATCATCTATTTTATCAAGCTCTTCTATTAAATCTTTTGATGTTTTTAAAAGATTACCAATATTTAAAGCCATTAAATCATTAGAAAAATCATTTAATTCTTTTAAAAGTTTATTGTATTTTACTGATTTTATATGACTAGCAACAGTATAGTTTTTTTCAAAAGTTGTAAGAACAAAAGAGATATTTGCAAGGTCTAAATACTCTTTTAAATCTATAATTTCATACTCTTTAAAAGCTAGTATTTCTTTTGCAAAAAATATTTTTTTTATTTTTTGAGTATCTTGAAAATTTTGTATCATCAAATCTACAATCATTAAAATTGGAATATGTCTAAAACCATGAGATACATCTACAATAACTTCTTGATAAGAAGTTATTGTTTCATTTATAATTTTAAAAATATTTTTAAAATCTTTATCATCTTGAATTAAACAATTACTATTAAAACTATTAAATTCTAGATTTTCTTTTTTTAATACTTTTATATTTGCATTTTGTGCATCTTTTGTATAAATTGGAACTATTTCATAACTTTTTGAGAAATTTTCTATTAAAAGAGGAAAAGTATTAAAATACTCTTTTTGTACCTCTTTTTTCCACTCAAAATAATATTTTGCCTTCGTATGGTTATCTAGTTCTCCAGCTTTTCCTAAAATTGTTATTATTGCTTTTTTTGGGTTCATTTTTAGCCTTTTACCGTTTGTATTTTTATATTATTAAAATTTTCTAATTTTAAAAGTTTTTTATCATTCGTTATAAAAATATTGCAATTCACTCTTGAAGTACTTTGAAGTATCATCAAATCTTCAAAATCATCAAAACCATTTTCAGAAAAACTTTTTTGAGCCAACAAAAAATCATTATGCACCAAATAGACGGGAGCTATTTCTTGACAAAGCTGGTTGATAGCATTTATAACTATATTTACTTCTAATTTTCTTTTTTGAGTTAGAATATAATACAAAGTAGTTATAAAATCTCCTGAAAAATAAAATTCCAAATCTTGATTATCTTTGTTTTTCATATACCAAGATATTGAATCTTTTGAGTTTAATCTTGAAGAATCAAGAAAATCTAGGCAAATATTTGCATCAAGAAATATTTTCATGATAATTTTCTTTCATAGATTTAAAATCTTCATCTCCTATTTTATTATCAAATAATCCTATAAAATTTCCTGTTCTCATAGATACTGTCTCTTCAACTTTTTCTAAAATTGTAGGGTCTTTTGCGATAGCTTGAAAATATAAATTTATTGCTTCTGTAAAGTTTTTATGTTTTTGTTTTAAAACAACTTCTGCTTTTTCAATAACTTCTCTATCAAGTAAAAAGTTCTTTCTTATTTTTAATGTTTCCATACTCATAACCTTTATATGTATAAAATAAATATGTATTATTATAACACATATTTATTTTTAATTAAAAAAGTTTTTTAACTCTTCTTCAGATTCTTTACCTATAAATCTTCCTAATTGTGCATCTTTAAAAAAGCTTTTTTGGTCTTTTGGCTTCATGTTTGAATAAACTTCTTTGATACTACTTATGATTTTAGAGATATTGTTTTCATCTATAGATAATTTCTCTAAAATAGATTTTACCTTTTTTCCATCTTTTGCATTTGCTAAGTCATCTATACTTATATTTGTACTTGATGATTTTGAAGATTTTGAAAAATTTTCAAGCTCTTTTTGTACTATTGCAATATCTTTAAAATATGGATAATTTGAGATAAAGTCTTCTAAGGCTTTTTGCATAAACTTACTTTCAAGTTTTTTTATAGAAAGCCATTTTTCATTGGCTTCTTTTTGCCTTTTTTCTTCTTTTTCTTGCTTCTCTTTATCTTCTAGTTTAGATATTGTTTGATTTATCTTGCCTATTTTTTCTAGTTCATTTGGATATTTCTCTATAAAGTTTTTTAGTGTATCAATATTTGTTGAAGATATTGCGAAATTCCAATCTTTTTCAAGTTGTGCTTTT
>JAGOIF010000130.1:3962-5113 GCA_017995775.1 Aliarcobacter sp. | reverse complement strand
TAGTGGTGTCTCTTTTGCTAATTTTATTATCTCGCTAATTGTTGCTATACTTACTTGTGCTTCATAATTTGCTGTAAGTTTTGCTTTTTCATCATCTGCTATTTCAAATTGTGAAATATTTTCTTTAAAAGCAGTTCTAGCATTTTTAATAAATATATTTTGATCTAGTTTAGTTGAAATTTCATCAATAGAGTCTAAAACACTTTGCATAAATGGTGTAATTTGAGACATAGTTAAACCTTTCTAAATTTTTGTTTTATATCTTTTGAGTGTTTATTTTTAAAATAAATTACTTTTAAAGTTGCTATTTCTTTGTCATATAAATTTAAATAGTGTGTTGATTTTCCTGCATTTTTTTCGCTTGTATTTATCTGATATGATAAGTGCAATGTATGAAATAAAATTGCTTTTTTTGCTAATTTTGAGATTTTGATATAATCACTTTTGTGTTCAACTTGAAAAATATACTTATAGTCTATTTTAACTTTTTGCCCATCTCTAAATTTACTAATCGGGTACAAGAAAAAGCTTTGTTCATCAAAATAAGCACATAAATCATAAATATTATGTTTATTTTTTGATACCCACTCATAGCCCTTTATTGTAATCGGTTTTTCATCTATAGTTACAGATAAAACTCTTAAAATATCATGAGGTAACCTGTATCTATCTTCATTTTCATTTAGGTAGATATGTTCTTGGTGTGTAAAACATTCAAGTTCTTTTGATATATCAGCAAGAGAAGAGTTAATATAGTCAATTAACTCTTCATCACTCCATCTATATTTTTTTGTATCTGTATCATTTAATCTACTTCTTACAGCCAATAAGATGTCATTTACTTGCATCGTTTTTACTCTCTATTTTTTAAAAAAGGGATAAGTAGAGATTGTAATGTTTCTCTTTTTTTGTTTCCTACTGTAATATTAAAGTAGGCACAAGCTTTTTTTAAATCATCTATAGGGAGGCTATTTAAATCTTCTATAAAAGGTGGAATATACTCTTCTTTTGTTCCAGTTGGTTCTGTTCCAGTTGGTTCTGTTCCAGTTGGTTCTGTTCCAGTTGGTTCTGTTCCAGTTGGTTCTGTTCCAGTTGGTTCTGTTCCAGTTGGTTCTGTTCCAGTTGGTTCTGTTCCAGTTGGTTCTGTTCCA
>JAGOIF010000130.1:3737-3862 GCA_017995775.1 Aliarcobacter sp. | reverse complement strand
GTTGAGGGCGGAGTTTTTTCGTTGGCGAAAATATCCTCTAAATTTACTTTTTCAAAATGAGCCTGTTTAGATAAAAGTAATGCTTGAACTTCTGTAACAATAATAATATTTTCATTTTCAGCTTT
>JAGOIF010000130.1:0-3637 GCA_017995775.1 Aliarcobacter sp. | reverse complement strand
CAGTTGAGGGCGGAGTTTTTTCGTTGGCGAAAATATCCTCTAAATTTACTTTTTCAAAATGAGCCTGTTTAGATAAAAGTAATGCTTGAACTTCTGTAACAATAATAATATTTTCATTTTCAGCTTTCAGAAGAGGATGAACTCTTCCTCCTAGCTCAAAAAGTTTTTTATCAAAAGTGCCTGTAAATCTTACAGCACTTAGTCCAGGGGTATGGATTACTTTTTGCATTTGTTACCCTTACTCAGCAGAGTAAACAATTACTGCACTACCAAAATCTTTATCGTGGTATTCGCTAGCTTGTTCTTCTGTTGTTTTACCTTTGAAGTGAGCTTTAGCAAAACCTAAACCTCTATCTACAGCAACTTCTAATTTTCTTCCAGCATCTTTATCATCTTCATAGTAATCGAAACCTTCATCAATTGGAAGTAATCCAGCAGTTGCACCTAAAAATAGTGCAATTTCAGTTTTATGTCCAGTCACTCCTGCATAGTTATTGAATCCTGTTGCATAAGTAACTGTATTTCCATTTGAAGTAACTTCAAATTTTAGTATATCAGATGTTAAAATACCTGCTCTTTTTGCATTCCAGTTATTTCTTTCAAAAACAATAACTCCATCAATTTCACCTAATGCACCACTAAAAAGTGGGTTTGTATTCCCTCTTGTAGCTGCTAGTTTTTGAGCTTCTAGCCATTCAGGGTCATTTTTAAGTTGATTTGCACCATATTGCCCAACAACTAATACATAGTAGTCAACATAATCAGCAATATCACCCTCTCTAGTTACTGCTTTTTTAAATGCAGGCTCAATCATTGGATGAGGATTCCCAGCACCATCTTTTCCATTTTTAGCTCTTTTTTTCATCTCTCTAATTGCTTGAACACTTAAAACATCTCCAGCTTTAATCGAAGTTGTTACATTTGCTGCATAAACTCCAGAAGCTGCACTACAAGCTACAATATTTGTAGCACCTGCTGTTAATTTTGCAGTTATGATTCTATCTGTTCTTGTTGCTATCCATTTTGGCAAATCTGTTTTAGTTTTTTGTCTAAAATTCTCAGCAGCCATTTTTGATTCAATTTTTTTGTTTTTTGAAACAACTGATTGTCCAAACAACTCATAATCTACATCTTGATAAAGGCTATTTTGTTTTCCTCTATTTTCATCAAAATTTTGATTTCCAAAAACTCCATCACCCTCAATATCATCTCTAAAATAAATTCTAACTGTTCCACCCTCAGGCTTTTCAGCTCTTAAATCAGTCATAATAATAGCTGTTTCACTATTATTTATAAATTTATTCCACCAGTTCATCTCTGTTGAAATTTTTGTAATTTCTCTACCGTATTGTTGTCTTACCCTTGGATCTGTTTCTGCCCATGTTGCCATAATTTTTCCTTTTTTTAAATTTTAATTTTTAATCTCTACCAATACCAATACTTTTTAAGTATTCAGTATCTAGCACCTTATCCATCGCTTCTTTTTGCTTTTTTGCAAATTCCTGCACCTTTTTGAGCCTTTCTTTATCACCAGATATTTCACTAGCTCTAACTAAAGTTTCAAAATCTCTTTCTATTTCCCATCTATCATCAGCTTCTACTTCTTTACCTAGATACATTAATCTCTCCCTATTCCAATAGATTTAAGATACTCTTGTCTCTCTTTTTCTGCATCAAAAGTGCTTGTACCACTCGCTCCATTAAGCTCATTTAAATCAGGTGGCAAATTATTATCTTTTTCATTCTGCTCTACTCCTTTTGCTTTTTTATAGATTTCATAAGCACCTACAAGAAAATCATACTTTGTTTTTGAGTTGTCTCTAAGCTCTTTTTTTTGTCTTGTTGTTAAATCTTCTTGTATAAACTCAGCAAAATCTTCCATATCTACATCTGGGTTTTCTTTTGCAAACTTATTAGATTGAGAAGCTATTTCAAACTCGCTTTTTTTACCTTGAAGCAGTTCTTCAAATTTTGAGATTTCTTCTTTTTTGGAATTTAATTTATCATCTCTAAATTTTTCAAATCTATCTCTTAGCATTCTATTTTTAGATGCAATATTTGAATCACTTGCTAATATTTCCAACTCTTCATCACTAAAAAGTGCTTTTGGATTTTGTTCTAATGTATTTTCAAACTCATCATGTAATTTATCTGATACATTGTTGTACTCTTCTTGAAGGATTGAGAGTTTAGCCTCATCTTTTCTCAAACCTTGTTCAAAAGCAACTTCATCAAAACCACCTACATTGTCATCTTTATTTTCTATTTGTGTATTTTGTTCTTGTGCTTGTTGTTCAAGATTAAGATTGTTTAAATCATTCTCATTTGGCATTTATCTTCCTTGAAATATTTTTGATTTTAAAATTTTAGAGATATTTTAAAAAAGAAACTATGTGCCTAAAAACTCAAATGTATTTAAGAAGGTTTTTGAGTTTAGTTTCATAGCTATATTTCTCATAGTATTTTTTGAAAATTATTTCTATATATGCACTTGTACTTAAATTTGATTTTTCTGAATAGTTTTTTAAATCTTCAATTAAAACAGGATGTAGTGTCATAGCTATTCTAGATTCTTTTTTTGTATTTTCTTGGTTTTTTGACACAACAATTAAGTTTGGATTTTCAAGTATAAAGAAATTTTGAACTACTTTTTCAAAAAAACATGAATTACTTAGTTTGTTTTTCTTTGCAGCATTTTTTAATGTTTTTATAAACTCTGATGAAAACTTCCAGTTTGGAGATTTTTCTCTTCTTTCAGGATTTTCATCATGAATATATGTTCTTGTTCCTTCTCTTTTCGATATTTTTATCATGCTAGCTCAATAACCTGTCTAATTCTTCAATTGACATTTGTTCAAGTTCTTCATCAGTGTATGTTTTTTTATTCATATTTGGATTTATATGTTTAATTTCACCATACAAAGTTTTTACAGTTGTTGTAAGCATATTGTGATAAGTAGCATTTGTACCAATATTTTTAGAGTTATCTACAAATCTTTTAGCTCTTAAAAGATTTTCGCCCATCAAAGCTTGAAGATTTTTTGCACTTAATACATCGTAGCACAACTCTTTTGCTACAACTTTCCCATACAAATCAAAATCAATATCTGTAAAACTTGGATTAAAATCTTCATCTTGTGTAGTTTTTGCAGGAGACAAAAGTTTTGTTTTTACTATCTCTTTTGCCTCTTCTATTGGTAAAGTTGATTCAACAAGTTCTGATATTGCTATTTTTTCATCTTTAAATCTATTTTTAGTCCAGTTCTCTTTTTTTACCCAACTTTCAACAGTTTTTGCACTTACTTCACAAGACGGAAATCTCTCTAAAACTTTTGCAACACTAAGATTATTTGATTCATAAACCGCTCTTATTTCTAGTTTTAAACTTGCATCTATTGCCATTTTATATTCCCCTCCATTTTCTTGATGTATTTTGTTTTTTTCTTTTTGGTATATTTGATTTTTCAACTTTAACTATCTGTTTTTTAGGTGTTGCAACTAGCCACCCACTTGAAACTGCATCTATACAGTTGTCTGTTTGTTGTTTTTTTGTAGGGTCAAATCTTAAAAGCTCTTTTTTATACTGCTTTTCAAAATCTATATCGCAGCCTTTATATATTTTTATTCTATGTTGTTC
>JAGOIF010000129.1 GCA_017995775.1 Aliarcobacter sp. | reverse complement strand
GTGGAGAGTTTGAAAAAGTAATAGAGTATGTAAATCCAGCTCAATTTAAAAGATATGAAGAACTAGCTTATGACTTAGGATTTGAGTATGTAAAGGCAAGCCCGTATGCAAGAAGTTCTTATATGGCGCATCAGTATTTGAAAGAGGATTAAAATATAATTTTTAACAATTAAGTAAAGAGAAGCTAATATTCCTTAAATAAAAATAATAGCAAGAGTTATAATAGGGCTATTATAAAATAAAACAAAGGGAAATATTTGCTTTTCAACTCCTACGAATTCATATTCGTCTTTTTACCAATCACCTTTTTCATCTATTTTTACCTAAATAGTAAACGATTAACAACAGCCTCAAAGGCTTTCTTGGTTTTTTCATCACTGTTCTTCTACTCTTGGTGGAATATTGCATATCTACCTTTGATACTAATAAGTATGTTGTTTAACTATGTAATAGGAAATAGTTTAAATACTAAGAAAGAAGAGAATAAAAAATCTTTCTCAAAAAAATCAATCCTAATATTTGGAATAGTAGCAAACTTGTCTTTACTTGGATACTTTAAATACGCAGATTTTTTTATAGAGAATTTTAATATTGTTGCTCAAACAAATATAAATCTTTTTAATCTGCTTCTTCCTTTAGCAATATCATTTTTCACTTTCCAACAAATAGCATATTTAGTAGATTCCTATAGACAAGAAACAAAAGAGTATGATTTTTTAAACTACGCACTTTTTGTGACTTTCTTCCCACAGCTAATTGCTGGTCCAATAGTTCATCATAGTGAAATGATGCCTCAGTTTGCTAATAAATGGAATGCAGTTAAAAAGTATAAAAATATAGCTCTTGGATTGTTTATCTTCTCAATAGGATTATTTAAAAAAGTAGTAATAGCAGATACATTTGCTGTGTGGGCAAGTGCTGGATTTGATACAGCAACAACGCTAAATCTATTTGAAGCTTGGGCAACAAGTCTATCTTATACCTTCCAACTTTACTTTGATTTCTCAGGTTATACAGATATGGCAATAGGAATAGCATTGTTATTTAATATAAAACTACCTATTAACTTTAATTCCCCATATAAAGCAAGAAATATACAAGATTTTTGGAGAAGATGGCATATAACTCTTTCAAGGTTTCTTAGAGATTATGTTTATATTCCATTAGGTGGGAATAAAATATCTTCTTTTAGAACATACTCAAATCTATTAGCAACATTTGTAATAGGTGGACTTTGGCATGGAGCAGGATGGACTTTTATCTTTTGGGGATTTCTTCATGGAATGGCATTAGTTATTCATAGAGCTTGGAGTAATCTTGGCTTTAAAATGTGGACTTGGTTGGCTTGGTTAATTACTTTTAACTTTGTGAATGTGGCTTGGGTGTTTTTTAGAGCTAAAGAATGGGATGATGCGGTTAGGGTTTTAGGGGCTATGTTTAGCTTGGATAATGTGGTAATAGCATTATCTTTAGAAAATATATCAGGGGATTTATTTACAATTTTATGGATTATTGCAGGATTTATTCTTGTGTTATTTTTCAAAAATACCGTAGAAAAAGCAAAAGAGTTAAAAATAAATTACAAAACTCTTTTCTTTACACTTTTTTGTTTATTAGCTGCACTTTTATCAGTAAATAAAGTATCAGAATTTTTATATTTTAATTTTTAAGGACAAGATATGAATAATAAAAAATGGATTAAAATATTATTGGTACTTTGTATTTTAGGTTTTGCTTTTGTAGGTTTTGTAAATTATATTGTTGATCCATATGGATTTAATAATAAAGTTATTATAAATAAGATAAATTCAAAAAAGTATTCAAATACTTTAATGACAACAAGATTTAAAGCAAATATTCTTGAAAATGGAAATTTTGACACCATAATGTTAGGAACATCAAGAATAGGGGTTATGAATCCAGATATTGTGAATAAATATTTAAATTCAAATACTTTTAATCTTGATTATCCAGCTTCTAATACGATTATTCAAAATAAGTTTTTTAAATATGCTACTCATTATAATGAAATAAAATATCTTATTTATTCAGTAGATTTTCTTTCATTTAATAAAAATAAGATTATAAAAAATGATTTTAAAGAATTTTATGAATTAGAAAAAAAGATTGATAATTTTAAAACTATTTCAAATTATGATATATATTTTAATATTGAGACTTTTTCTAAAAGTATAAAATTAGTTATAAAAAATATTTTAAATAAACAACCAAATGATGTGATATATTTACCTAAAAATGGTATGAGAGAATATCAGAACTATATAGAAGATGATAAACAAGGAAAGTTTGATATAGATAAAAGTATATCAAATGATATAAAATCATATTTTGCTCCAAAGGGATTTTATTATAATTATGAGTTTTCATATGAATATTTAGAGCATTTTAAAAATACGATAGAGTATTGTAAGGAGAATAATATTGAAGTTTTTGTATATATGACGCCTTTATACAGCGAACTTTTTGATGCAATAAATTCAGCAAATTATTATGATGAATTTGAAAAATTTAAAAAAGAAATAGTAAAAATTACAGATTTTATTGATTTTACTGGACATACTTCAATCACAACAAATAAAAATAACTATTGGGATGCTTCCCATTTAAAAGTTGAAAAGACAGAAGAAATTATGAAAAATATTTTAAATTTTGATTCAACAATAAGCCAAGAAAAAATTGCTGTAAAAGTTACAAAAGAAAATATTGATGAGCATCTAGAGAATTTAAGAAAACAAATTCAAGATTATGATTTAAACAAAACAAGTTTGGAGAATAAATGAGTAAAAAAATCGCAAATATTTTATATGTAAAAGTGGGAGTTGTTACAAGAACAACTCTTATAAATAATAAAAGAGAAGAACTAATCTCAGGCATCAAAAAAAATCCGATTTCTTCGTCATATTTAACTAAAACAGGATTTAAAGATGACTTTCAAGGGGATACACTTCATCATGGTGGCCAGAATAAAGCACTTTTTTTATTTTGTGCATCAACATATGAAAAAATAAATTCTTTTTATAATAATAAATTTGACATGACAAAAACAGCTTTTTTTGGAGAAAATCTTATATTATCTCATGTTAGTGAAGAAGATATCTGTATTGGAGATGTTTTGAAAATAGGGCAAGCAAGAGTTCAAATAACTCAGCCACGACAGCCTTGTTGGAAATTAAGTGCTAATACAGATGAAAAAAATATGACGAATTTTATTTTTAATAGTGGATTTACAGGCTTTTATGCAAAAGTATTAGATGAAGGAATAATAAGTCAAAATGATGAGGTTATTTTAGAAAAAAGAAGCCACCTAAACTTAAGTATAAAAAAACTAAATGAACTTATTTTAAATCCAATGAGTGATGAAAAACTTACCTTAGAAGCTTTAGATTGTTCTTCTTTAGGAAGAGCTTTTTATAATTCATTGAAAAAAAGATATGAATTAAAAGAAAAAGATGATCAATTTTCATACTATCACACTTAAAAAACAGCCATTTCCATATGGCTTTTTTGAATAATAAACTTTTGCATGTCTTACTATTAAGGCGTGAAACTCTTGATATGTTATTAAAAGTTCTTTTTCATCTTTTATTTCTTTTTTTAATTCATCTTCCATAAAATATTTCATATCATGGTATTTTGCTTTTTCATCAAAAATCTTTAAATAAACTAAAACTCTTTTTGTATAAGCGTCTATTTTAAATTCTGTTTGATTAAAACCATATAATAACATTGAATCAGCAGTTTCAGGACCGATTCCTTTGATAGCTAAAAGTTCATTTCGAGAGGGAATTCTTCCATTTAATTTTTCAAAAAAATCAATATAGTTTAAAATATAGTTTGTTTTTTGATTTTGATAACCTGATGGTTTTATAAGTTCTTTGATTTTATCAATTGGAGCTTTTTTGATTTTTTTGTAGTTTAAAAGATTTTCATTTTTTAGATTATGTAAAGATTTTACAACAGAAGTAAAGTTTCTATTTTGAGTTAAAATTGAAGCTAAACAAACTTCAAAAATCTGATTTTCATTTTTTGGATAGTTATAATCAAGTGGATGATAATTATCTTTTACATCTAAAAAAGGCCACCAACCTTGCGGACCATAACTTGTGTAAAGTTCTTTATAAATATTGTAGATTTTATTCATTTTATACTCTTTTATAGATTGTTGATGTTTTTTTCTCTTTCTATACCCCATCTGTAACCACTCATGGCACCACTATTTGTGATTATTGTATGACATGGTATTAAATATTCTATATGATTTTTCTTAATTGCATTTGCTACTATTTTCACAGCTTTTGGATTATCTAAATAGTTTGCAATATCTTGATATGTTGCAACTACTCCATTTGGAAGATTTAGTAAAGCTTTCCATACATTTATTTGAAAATTTGTGCCTTTTACAACAAGAGAGTATTTTTTGTTTTCTATGAAGATATTATCTAAGTATTCTTGAGCAGTTTTATCATCGTGATTTAGGTTTGCATTTTCCCAAAGTTCATTAAACCTATTGAAAATTTTAGTTTTATTATCATCAATAAAACCTAAATAACAAATTCCTTTATCAGTAAATCCAATCAAAGCTTCACCAAAAGGTGTTTGCCCAAAACCGTAAGTTATTTGTACATCTTTTCCTTTTTCTTTCCACTCTTTTGGAGTTACTCCAATTAGGTTTACAAAAAGTTCGTGAAGTCTGCTTGTGCTTGAAAGTCCAATATCCAAACTACTATCTAGTATGGATTTGGACTCTTTTATATGTTCTTTTGCATAGTTTAGCGTAACACTATGCAAAAACTGTTTTGGAGTAAGACCTACATAATCTTTAAAAACTCTTATAAAATGGTATTTACTCATACCAACATTTTTTGCAATCTCTTCTACTGATGGATGTTCTTTGAAATTCTCATCAATGTATTTTATTGCTTTTTCAATTTGTTTATAATTGTTTTTTAAAGTTGACATCTCTCATTCCAAATTCTTTTACTTCCTAATAAGTCGATTGAGAATAAATAACAAAATTAGAAGCAAGGATTTCAAGCTCTTTGCTAATTTTTTCTTGAAGTTCTGTATCTTCAATATTATCTAATACATCACATATTTTGTTTGCTATTAATT
>JAGOIF010000128.1 GCA_017995775.1 Aliarcobacter sp. | reverse complement strand
AAGGAAAAAAATGAGTCAAAAAGAGTTTTGGAATGGAAAGTTTTCAAAAGTAGATTATTTTTATGGAACAAAACCAAATGAATTTTTGGCTTCACAATTAGAGTTATTAAAAAATCATAAAACTCTTCTTTGTTTAGGTGAAGGAGAGGGTCGAAACGCGATATTTTTTGCAAAGAATGATTTTGAAGTTCTTGCAATTGATGCTTCGGATGTTGGTTTAGAAAAACTTAGCTGTAAAAGTAAAGAAGAAAATTTAAAAATCAAAACTATTTGTATGGATCTAAATCACTGGGAAGCAAATGAAAAATACGATGTTATCGTAGCCTCATATTTGCATATGTTTAAAGAAGAAAGAGAAGAGTTATTTAAAAAAATTGAAGATTCTTTAAATCCAAATGGATATTTTATAGCAGAATTTTTTTCAACAAAACAACTAAGATACAATAGTGGTGGACCTAGAAATTTAGATTTATTATATAAAATTGAAGATTTTAAAAGCCACTTTGAATCATGTGAAAAAAGAATAACTCAAGACATAATAACACTAGATGAAGGAATCGGTCACCAAGGCGAAGCTTGTGTTATTAGAGTAGTTATTCAAAAAAGATAAATTCCTATTAACAAATATTAACAAGAATTAAAGTACACTATCTAATAATAAATATCAAAAATAAATACAAAAAGAATATAGAGAAAAGAATGTTAGAAACACTAAAAGAAATAATAAAAAACAGAGTTTTAATAATAGATGGAGCTATGGGAACACAGCTTCAAATCTCAGATATTAAAAAAGAAGAGTGGATATATGAGGGTAAGGACTTAGAAGGTTGTAATGAGCTTTTAAACCTAACAGCTCCGCATATCTTAGAAGGTATCCATGAAGGATATGCAAAAGCTGGTGCTGATTTACTAAGTACAAATACTTTTGGTTCAATGCCATGGGTTTTGGATGATTATGATATTGGTGAAACTTCATACGAGCTATCAAAACTAGGTGCACAACTTGTAAAGAAAACTGCTTTAAAATATAGCACACCAGAAAAACCAGTATATGTATTAGGGTCTATTGGACCTGGAACAAAACTACCTAGTTTAGGACATATCAAATATGATGATATGTACGAAGGCTATAAAATTATGGCACAAGGTTTAGCAGATGGTGGAACTGATGTATTCTTACTTGAAACTTGCCAAGATCCACTTCAAATAAAAGCAGCACTTCATGCTCTAACAGATACAGCTCCTCATATTCCTATTATGGTGTCTGTTACTATTGAGTTAAGTGGTACGATGTTAATTGGAACAGATGCTATGACAATTGCAGCTATTATGGCTCCTTTTAATATCTTATCTTTAGGATTTAACTGTGGAACTGGACCAAAACAAGTTCATAAACATGTTAAGACTTTAAGTGAAGTTTGTAAGTTCCCTATTTCAGTTCATGCAAATGCGGGACTTCCTCAAAATAAAGGTGGAAAAACTTACTACCCAATGGGACCTGATGAATTTGTGGAACTTCAAAAAGAGTTTTTAAATATAAATGGAGTTTCATTTTTAGGTGGTTGTTGTGGAACTACACCTGAACATATCGCTGCTTTAGTAAAAGCAGTTGAAGGAATCACTCCTTTAAAACCTTGTGGATTTTTAAAAGCTTCTCTTGCCTCACTTTTTAATACAGTCCCTTTAAAACAAGAACCAGCTCCACTTTTAATAGGTGAGCGTTCAAATGCAACTGGATCTAAAGCTTTTAGAGAGTTATTAAAAGCAAATGATTATGAAGGAACATTAAGTGTTGGACAACAACAAGTAAGGGCTGGCGCTCACGTAATCGATGTTTCTGTTGGATTTGCAGGTCGTGATGAAAGAAAAGATATGGATGCTGTTGCAGCACTTTATTCTCAAAAAGTATCACTTCCTTTGATGCCCGATTCAACTCAGATATATGCACTAGAAGCTGCTTTAAAACAAATAGGTGGAAGATGTATTATTAACTCTGTAAACCTTGAAGATGGTGAAGAAAAATTTGATGCTGTTTGTAAGCTAGCTAAGAAGTTTGGAGCAGCTTTAGTATGTCTTGTAATTGATGAAGTTGGAATGGCAAAAACAAAAGAAGATAAGCTTCGAATGGCTGAGAGAATCTTTGATTTATGTGTAAATAGACATGGATTTGATCCAGCTGATTTAGTATTTGATATGCTTACATTTACAATAGGTTCTGGAGATGATGAGTATAGAACGGCAGGTGTTGAAACTATGGAAGCTATTCGTGAGTTTCAGATTTTACATCCGGAAGCTGGAACAACTTTAGGACTTTCAAATATCTCTTTTGGACTTGATCAAAAAGCTAGGATTTACCTAAATTCTATCTATCTTGATCATTGTGTAAGAGCTGGATTAACAAGTGCTATTGTAAACGTGAAACATATAATTCCATTAAATAAAATAAGTCCTGAAGATAGAAAAGCTTGTGATAATTTAATATTTAATAATCATGAAAATGGTGACCCTTTATTTGCCTTTATTGAACACTTCTCAAATGTTGAAGCACAAGAAGAGCAAACAGATGAAGAGTATCAAAATATGCCTCCTCTTGAAAAAGTTCAAAAGCTTTTACTAGATGGTGATAAAGATAGACTTCTTCCTTTAGTTGAAGAGTTAAGACATACGGTTGCCCCTGAACTTATAGTAAATGAGTGGCTAATTGATGGTATGAAAATCATTGGAGAGTTATTTGGAAGTGGACAAATGCAGTTACCATTTGTACTTCAAAGTGCTGAGACTATGAAAGCAACTGTTGATGCATTAAATCCATATTTACCAAAGCAAGAAAAAGAGAGTGAAACAACACTTATAATTGGAACTGTAAAAGGTGATGTTCATGATGTTGGTAAAAATTTAGTTGATATTATTTTATCAAATAATGGATTTAAAGTTGTAAACGTTGGAATCAAAGCTGGTCTTGATACATTTGTTGAAAAACTACAAGAACATAGTGCCCATGCTATTGGAATGAGTGGATTACTTGTAAAATCAACAGCTGTTATGAAAGAAAATCTTGATGAACTTCAAAGAATGGGAATAAAAGTTCCTGTACTTTTAGGTGGTGCTGCTTTAACAAAAAGCTTTGTTGATGAGTATTGCCGACCATTTTATGATGGACCGATTTTTTATTGTAGAGATGCTTTTGATGGGGTTATTTCTATGCAAAGAATTGAAAAAGGTGATGAAAATAATACAGATTTACCAGCAGATTTAATAAAAATTATTGATACAAGTGATAAAATCGAAGAAGAAGCAGCGGTAATTCCTCCTTATGAAGAGATTCCCCTTCCAGCAAAAAATACATTTTTAGTTCCTCCAATTTGGGGAAGAATTGGTAAATCAGCAGATAAACTAGACAAAGAGCTTATTTTTAAATGGATAAATCATAGAGTTTTATTTAGACAAAGATGGGGATATAAAAGAGGAAAACAAGACGCTGCAAAGTTTTTAAAATATGAAGATGAAGTAGTAGAACCTATTTATCAAGCTTTAAAAGAAGAACTTGTAGATAAAGATATCTTTGATCCAATTGCAATATATGCATACTATCCTTGTATTTCATGGGATAATAAAATTTATATTTTTGATAAAAAATATCTATATAACTCCCTTGAAGAAGCAAAAAATGTACCACCTTTAGAAGAAGCTATAAAAGTTTTAGAGTTTCCAAGACAAAAGAGAAAACCATTTAGATGTATTGCTGATTTCTTTGCAAATGATAGACTTGATGTTATTGCCTTTACCCTTGCTAGTTCTGGACTTAAAATAAGTGATTATGAAAGAAGTTTATATGATAAGGGTGAATTTGCTAAATACTACCAAGTTCACGGTCTTGGAGTTGAGTTAGCAGAAGCTTTAGCTGAGGTTTTACATAAACAAATTAGACTTGATTTAGATATAGTGCCAAAAGAAGGACATACTTTAAATGATGTTCAAATGAAGCAATATGTAGGATGCAGATATTCTCCTGGATATGCTGCTTGTCCTGATTTAGCAATGAATAGAGATATTTTTGATTTATTAAATCCAGAAGAGTTTGGAATAGAATTATCTGAAACATTCCAAATGCATCCAGAACAAACTACTTGTGCTATTGTGGTTACCCATAAAGAAGCAAACTACTATAATATTTAATATATTTTCTAAGGATGAAAAACATCCTTAGAATACTTTTTTTAGGAATTCATTTTGACAAATAACGCTAAAGGTTTAGCACTTACTTCTTTGGGTGTATTTATAATGAGTTTAGAGTCATTATTTATAAAATTTTCAACAGTTTCATCTTTTCTTTTTTCATTTTATGTGGGAATATTTATGTTTATTTCTATGGCTTCAACTTTAATTTTTAAGAAAAAAGCCTTTATACAAAAAGCTTTAACAACTTCTTTTCCAATGTTAATTGTTTGTGCTACATTAATGGGAACATCAAATATCTTTTTTATAACAGCCATAAAAACAACAACCGTCGCAAATGTGGTACTAATTT
The DNA here is from genome assembly GCA_017995775.1 of Aliarcobacter sp. Lineage (GTDB taxonomy): Bacteria > Campylobacterota > Campylobacteria > Campylobacterales > Arcobacteraceae > Aliarcobacter. The sequence goes on along the minus strand of JAGOIF010000128.1, from coordinate 651 downwards.
TTAGTACAGCAGCACTTTTTTCTGCTTTATTTGCCTATTTATTTTATAAGGAAAAGATTTCAAAAAATGTAATTTTCGCTTCATTTTTTATGTTTATAGGATTATTTATAATATTTAATGACAAACTAGAAATGGGAAGTATAAAAGGAAATATTTACGCACTTTCTTGCACAGCTTTTTTTGCTACTTCTTATGTGATTTTATCAAGATATAAACAGATGAACCGAGTTGTTTTAACAGCATTTAGTGGATTAGCTTTGACTTGTATATCAATATTTTTTTGTGAAAACTTGGCAATTGATTTAAAAACATTAGCAATAGTAATGATTATGGGATTAGTAATAACCCCAATTTCAAGGCTTTTTATAGGTTATGGTGCAATTTATATAAGTGCTAGTGAAGTTAGTCTTTTAATGATTATTGAAACAATGATGGCACCTATATGGGTTTGGATATTTTTAAATGAAGTACCAAGTTCTTATACATTTATTGGAGGAAGTATAATAATTGCAACTTTGATTGTAAATTCTATTTATACTTTAAAAAAAGAGGAAAAATAAATTTATTTTTTCTCTTTTTTAAGATTGGCTAATTCTTTATTGTGATAATTTTGCAATAAAATCAAAGCTAAAACAGATCCAAATAAAGCCC
>JAGOIF010000127.1 GCA_017995775.1 Aliarcobacter sp. | reverse complement strand
TATAAAATGTCCAAATTGTGGTGAGTTAATAGATGTTAATGAGATACTTTATCATCAATTAGAAAATGAGTTTAAACAAAAAAATTTAAATGAAAAGAAAAAGTTTGAAGAAGAGATAGCTTTAAAAAGAGTTGAGTATAAACAAGCTCTTGATATGCTTAAACAAAAAGAAGAAGATATTAAAGAGCAAAAAGAGAAGTTTGATGAAGAACTTAAAAAAGCTACAAAAGAACTTCTTAAACAAGAAAAGCAAAAACTTCAAGAAGAACTAAAAAAAGAGATACTAGAAGAACAAAGTGAATCTATAGCACTACTTAAAAAAGAGCTAGATGAAAAATCTAACCAAGTAAAAGAACTACACACTGCAAAAGCTCAAATAGAACAACTTAAACGTGATAAAGAAGAGATGGAGTCAGCTATCATGGCAAAAGCTCAATTTGCTCTTAATGAACAACTAAAAATAGAAAAAGAGAAAATACAAAAAACTGTTGATGATCAAAATGAATTAAAATTAAAACAAAAAGAAGAACAATTAGAACAACTTAAAAAACAACTTCAAGATACTCAAAGAAAACTAGAGCAGGGCTCACAACAACTTCAAGGTGAAGTACAAGAACTTGCTATTGAAGAGTATTTGCAAAATAAATATCCATTTGATTTTATAGAAGAAATTAAAAAAGGTGTAAGAGGTGGGGATTGTATTCAAACAGTTCATACTAGAGAAATACAAAACTGTGGAAAAATTTATTATGAAAGTAAAAGAACAAAAGACTTTCAAAAATCATGGATAGAAAAATTTAAAGCTGATATGAGAGATAAAGGAGCTGATATTGGTGTGCTTGTAACAGAAGTATTACCAAAAGACCTAGATCGTATGGGACTTATTGATGGTGTATGGATATGTACATATGAAGAGTTTAAAGGTTTATCGTCAGTTCTTAGAGAAAGTATTATTAAAATTAATCAAGCAAAAAAATCAGAAGAAAATAAAACTGATAAGATGAGTTTATTGTATGGTTATTTAACAAGTACAGAATTTAAAATGCAAATTGAAGCTATAGTAGAGGGATTTACTCAAATGCAAAGTGACCTTGATAGTGAAAAAAGATCAATGCAAAGAATATGGAAACAAAGAGAAAAACAAATAGAAAAGGTACTTGATAATACTATAGGAATGTATGGTTCTATAAAAGGCATAGCAGGCAATAGTATTGGTAATGTTAAGGCTTTAGAGTTGCCTTATAGTAATGTAGAAGAGGAAAATAGTTAATGTATTTAAAAAGCTTAAATTTAAATAATTTTAGAAAGTTTCAGAATTTACAAGTAGAATTCACAAAAGGGCTAAATCTTTTGGTTGGAGAAAATGATGCAGGTAAAACAGCTATTGTTGATGCAATAAAATATGTATTAAATACTCAAAGTTTTGATTATATAAGACCTTCTTATGAAGATTTTTTTAACTCTGAAAGTGATGAATTGCATAGAAAAAATGATTTTTATATTGAATGTATTTTTGAAGATTTAAAATCACATGAAGCAAGTAGTTTTTTAGAATGGTTGGGATTTTATGATGATGGTAAAAGTTTTTTAAAAATTTGGTTAAGTGCTAAACGAAAAGACAGAAAAATATTTTATGAAATAAGATCTGGAGCAGATGATGAAGGTAGTCAATTAAGTGCAGAGGCAAGAGATTATTTAAGAGTTACTTATTTAAAGGCTCTAAGAGATGCAGAAAGTGAGTTATCTCCTAAGAAAGGTTCACGATTATCTCAAATTTTAGATAGTCACGAAATTTTTGAAGATAAAGAAAATCACGAGTTAAAAGAAATCATGAGAATTACTAATGAATCAATTGAAAAATATTTCTCTACAGGTAATAATGGAGAAGATTTAATGAATTCTTTAAATAGCTACTTGAAAGATTTTTCTTTGGCATCAAATAAATTAGAAAGTAAATTTTTAATGAGTGGAAGTTCATTAAAGTCGATACTCGAAAAACTTGGTTTAAAGATATTTAACTCTTCTGAAAATAATTCGCAGGGTTTAGGCTCTCAAAATCTTTTATATATAGCCGCAGAACTTTTACTTTTAAAGAAAACTGGATATGCAGGATTAAAACTTGGATTAATTGAAGAGATAGAAGCACATTTGCATCCCCAAACACAAATAAAACTTATTGAAGCAATTCAAAGTATTGGTGAAACAAATGATATTCAATTTATAATGACAACACATAGTCCAAATTTAACATCAAAAATTAAACTTGAAAATCTAATTGTAATAAAAAATGGTAACGCTTATCCAATGGGAAGTGAATATACCAAACTTGAAAAAGGTGATTATTACTTTTTAGAAAGATTTTTAGATTCAACAAAAGCAAATTTATTTTTTGCAAATGGAATTATTTTAGTTGAGGGAGATGCTGAAAATATTTTATTACCAATTATTGCAAAAAAAATTGGTAAAAATTTGTCAGATTATGGAGTAAGTATTGTTAATGTCGGGAGTGTAGCTTTTTTACGATATTCAAAAATATTTTTAAGAAAAGCAGAACCACATTTTATTGTTCCTGTAGCAGTAATAACTGATGTTGATGTAAAACCTTTTCAAAGTAAAGAGCTTTTTTCTCTAAATATAGAAAAGATAAGTAATTTTTCTAAATCAAATGAATTGTTAATTTTGGCGCAAAAAATAGTTAAGAAAAAAACAAAATATTACATAGAACGTAATTTAAAATTTGAAGAAGTAGAAAAAAAGAGAACAAATACCATAACTAAAAAAATCATTAAATATGATGAAGAAAAAGTTAAATCATTTATTGCACCTTATTGGACATTAGAATATACAATTGCTTTAAGTTGTTTATCTAAGTTATTTTATCAAGCTATCTATATTTGTAAAAAAACTTATTCAAGAGATTATGTATATACAGAAAGTCAAAAAAATACATATATTGAAGAAGCTAATATCAAATATGATAGTTGGGAAAGTATTGGAAAAACTAGAGAAGATATAGCATTTATTATTTATAATAATACGATGATAAAAGAGTCAAATCCATTATCAAAAGCAGTTGTTGCACAAGTTTTTGGACAAATACTAAATGAAACAGATTTAAGTACATATAATATTGAAACAGATGATAAATTAAAATATTTAGTCGATGCAATTAACTATGTTACGAGTAATTAAAAATGATTGAAATTACTGATACTCATATTGCAGAGTTTGAAAGTAGATTTCAAGGATTGTCATTTGATGATGAAAGTAAAGATTTTATCAAATGTCTTGATTCTAAAGATATTCAAGCTTGTCCAGGTGCTGGTAAAACTACTTCATTGGTTGCAAAGCTTGATATTATTGCTAGTCAAATGCCATTTAAAGATAATAGTGGAATATTAGTACTTACACATACAAATGTTGCAGTAGATGAAATAAAAGCAAAACTTGGAGCTAATGCAAAAATATTACTTTCTTATCCAAATCATGTAGGTACTTTTCAATCATTTATAAATAAATATCTAGCAATACCTATGTATATAAAACTTAGAGGTAATAAACCAGAGAGAATAGATACAGATATATTTTATAAAAAATTTGAAAATATATTAAAAACATATCATGCCTCTGTATTTGGATGGCTTTCATCCGTAGGAAAACAAAGAAGAGATAGTGCTATTGGAGTTTATCAAAAATTAACTATAAATAGTACTAATGATAAAATTTACTATAATAATCAAGGTAATGCAATTTTAACTCAAGCAAGTAAGCAACATTTTTTTAATACTATAAAAACAATTAAAGATAGAAACATTGAAAGAGAATTAATTTATAATGGTTATCTGAAATATGAACATTGTTATAAATTAGCCATTAAATATTTAGATAAATTTCCAAATATAAATGAAATTTTTCAAAAGAGATTTAAATATGTATTTATTGATGAAGTTCAAGATACTGATGATATACAGTTTGAAATTTTAGATAAATTATTCTCAAATAGTGATGTAGTTATTCAAAAAATTGGAGATAAAAATCAAGAGATATTTTCTAATACAAAATCTAGTTCAAATGGCTGGATAGTTACTGAAAATTATTTAGAGATAAAAAATACAAAAAGATTATCAAAAAAAATATCAGAAAAAATTATTAATTTTGCAATAAATCAACAAATATTAAATGGTAATTCTGAAATTGAATTAAAACCTGTAATATTGTTATTTGATGAAATTAATATGTATGAAACAGTTCTTTTAGAGTTTGGAAAATTAATAGAAGAATATCAACTTTATAATGTTGGAAATAAAATATTTAAAGCTGTTGGAGCTGTAAAATCACATAATGAACATTATGGTATTAGCTCATATTATATTAATTTTATACAAACTGATAATATATCTTTAGAAAAAGATACTCTTTTAGAGAAATTTGAGTTATATGATACTCAAAATATTTCACCTAGAGATTATAGAAAAGTAATTTTAACAATAGTTATAGAGTATCTAAAAGTAGAAAAAATATTTAACCATGATAAGTATTTTACAATAACAACTTTATTGAAATTTTTAAAAGAAAAGCATAATCAAATATATAATGATTTTAAATTAAAACTTTTAGAATCTGTACAAAAGCTAAATAATAAGGAATGTTCTTATAATATACAAAAAGAAAAGATGAAAAATATATTAAACATATTTGGAAAATCTATTGATGAAGAAAAATTGAAAGAAGTTATTAAAAATTATAAATTTGAATTTAAACAAAAAATAAATAAAAATAAATTTAATTATTCAAATGGTGAAATTACATTTGATATTGAGGTTTCAACAATTCATAAAGTAAAGGGTGAAACACATACGGCTACATTAGTTTTAGAAACTTTTAAAAATGATTATGATTTAAAGGTTTTATTAAATTTATTTAAAGGAAAAAAAAGAAAATCATACGATGATAAAAAGAAGCTCCTTTATGTTGCTATGTCTAGACCTACTCATCTACTTTGTTTAGCAATGAATAAAAATCATCTAAGTGATGAAGATAAAAAAGAACTTGAAAGTTGTGGATATATTATTAAAGATATAACCACTCCCTAACAAAGATTTAAATATAATATCTACTTTATAAAAGAGGATTTAAGTAAATGAGTTTAGAGAAAAACGTGATAGAAGAACAAGGTATAAAT
>JAGOIF010000126.1:3547-5200 GCA_017995775.1 Aliarcobacter sp. | reverse complement strand
CTCTACAAATTAAGAAAGGGTTATAGTGCAACTAAAAAAACTACCTATTGGTATTCAAACATTTAGCGAGATAATAGAAAATGGTTATATCTATATTGATAAGACAGATATTGCATATAATCTTATTGATAACTATAAATATGCCTTTCTTAGTCGTCCTAGAAGATTTGGTAAGAGTTTATTTCTAGATACCTTAAAGAATATCTTTGAAGCTAAAAAAGAGTATTTTAAAGGTTTGGCTATTGAAGCTAAATGGGATTGGGATATAAGCTATCCTGTAATTCATATTAATTTTGCTAATGGTAAAATTGAGAGTAGAACTGAGCTTAATGAAGCTATTATAAGAACACTTGAAGAGAATCAGAAACGATTAGAAATTAACTGTAAGCACTCAGATAATGTTGCAGGTTGCTTTAGAGAGTTGATAATCAAAGCATATGAAAAATACAATCAAAAAGTAGTAATCCTTGTAGATGAATACGATAAACCAATTTTAGATAATATTGATAATCCTGAAATAGCAAAAGAAGTACGAGATGGTCTTGTAAATCTTTATAGTGTAATTAAAGGAAGTGATGAGTTTTTAAAATTTGCATTTTTAACAGGTGTAAGTAAGTTTACAAAGACATCTTTATTTAGTGGATTAAATAATATTGTAGATATAAGTCTTCATGAAAACTATGGAGATATATGCGGTTATACTCAAAACGATGTAGAGACTACATTTAAGCCCTATTTAAAGGGTGTAGATATGAGTGAGCTTAAGAGCTGGTACAATGGTTATAACTTCTTGGGTAGCTCTATGTATAACCCTTTTGATATACTACTATTTATATCTAATAATCACAAATATCAAAACTACTGGTTTGAAACTGGTACTCCTACATTTTTAATAGAATTAATTAAAAGAAACAAATACTTTCTACCGTCTCTTACAAACCTAAAAGTGGATGAAAAACTATTAAGTAGTTTTGATATTGATAATATTGACTTTGAAATTGTTCTTTATCAAACAGGGTATTTAACTATTGACAAAGTAGAAACATCAATATTTGGATCGCCAGAGTATTTATTAAAAATACCAAACAAAGAGGTGAAGCGTTCACTTAGTGATATAATCATAGTAGATTTATATAAAGATAAAAATGTAATACCAAACAAAACAGCAATATATAAAAGCCTATTAGAAAATGATATGGATAAGTTTAAAGGCTCACTACACTCTATGTTTTCCTCTATTCCATACAACAATTATACTAAGAACGACTTAGCTATCTTTGAAGGGTTTTATGCAAGTATTATTTATGTTTATCTTCAATCTCTAGGATTTCATATCATAGGTGAAGATGTAACTAATAAAGGTAGAATTGATTTAACCATTGTTATGGATAATGCAATTTATATAATTGAGTTTAAATTAGATGGTAAAGAATATGCTTTAGAGCAAATCAAAAAAAAGAAATATTATGAAAAGTATCTAAATCAAAATAAAGATATATATCTTGTAGGTATAAACTTTGATACTAATGATAAAAATATAAATAGTTTTGAGTGGGAAAAATACCAGTTATAATTTAAAAAATAAAACAGTGCCAGAGTGAAACGCCTCAAAAAGATGATTGTCTTTATTGATTCGACAAATTTTTTTACTAT
>JAGOIF010000126.1:0-3447 GCA_017995775.1 Aliarcobacter sp. | reverse complement strand
TATCAAACATTTGCGAAAAACCTCTTCTTTTAAGGAGAGGATAGAAGCATATTAAAAACAAAAGGAATAAAAATGCCACCAAAATATACCGATGAATTTAAAATAAATCCAGTAAAACAAGTTGTTGAAAATGGATGTGGAGTTTTAGAGACAGCAGTGTCATAATATTATTAAACGTAGAGAAGAGAATGAATAATAAAGAAGTAGCTTTTGTTGAATTCAAAAACAAATTAAAAAATAAATCATCGATAGATTCTGAATTTAAAAAAGTACTCATAAGTACAATTGAAAAAAATATAGAAAATATAGAAGTAGTTGCAAAAAAAATTAAAATTGATACTAAATTTTACATCATTTTTATAAAACACAATAATCTTGATAAAATAAACGATATAAAAAGAGATAACATATATTACAAAAGTTTTTTGCAACTAAAAAAACATAATTTAATCCATAAAAGTTCTAGTGGATTCTTCCCAAAGAATTTAAAATTAGTTTCTATTAATCCAAATCCCAAATCATTTTTACTAAGTGATTTTTCTATTTTAGATAAATTTAAAGAATTTAAAGATACTTTAGTTTCAAATTTAGAAGCAAATCAAAACACTTTGCAAAATTTGTATATTTATCTTAGATTTTTACACAATCCAGTTTTTTCATTTAGACAACTAGCAAAAATTGCATTTGAAGATATAATATGCTTAAATGAGAAAAAAGCAATTTTAATTATTTATGAGAGTTTATTAAATATTGATATCACCTCTAAATATGATATGTTTTATAAAATTTTTATTTTTGATGAAGAGATTTCTAGAATTATCTATAAAATAAAAAATGATAGAGAGAATATTGCTTTGCAATGCAATATAATTTTAGATAAAAAAGAACTTTTTTTCAAAAAAGTTAAAGAACTTGAAAAAAAATCTAAAAAAGTTCTTCAAGAAAATATTTCAAATTCAATTAATGCAATTAATCTTGCAAGACAAAACTACTATATCTTTAACAGTTGTACTATAGAAGCATCTATAATAAACAGAAATATTAGTTCTGTATATTTATCTTTATCTGAAATTAGTAATTTATTTCCAAATAAAATAGATGAAATTCTTCTAAAATCAGAAAAATTAAAGTTAGAGATAGTTCAAAATAAAGCTAATAGAGTAAATTCAACAATTTTAAATTCAAATAGCTATTTATTAAAAGATTTCGAAGAACTTTCAAATCTTTTAAAAGCTAAAAATGCAACAAAAATAATGATAAATAAAACAAAAGAAGAACTTAGTAACTTTGTTCAAAAAGAAACTTATTTACACAATAAATTGCAACTTACTTACATACTACATTTAATAGAAAAATTGGAAAAAAATGAATTAAGACTATCCTCTTTTCAAGGTTACGTATATTTAATCAATAAACATCTTTTTTCAATGGTTGAAGATTTAGCGGATATCAAATATTTTGAGTTTCAAAATATTTTAAATAGGCTAGAAGCTAATATTTATAAAAAAAGTTCAAAAATAAAAATCAGAAATAGAATTAGGCATTTCTTTAATTTTGATAATAAATTAGAATTCAAATTCCCAATAGAAAGTTTCTTTTATCCAAAATCTCTTGTATTTGATAATGAAATAGATAATATTTTGCATGCAATAGAAAATGATTTTAATAAAAACAATGATATAAAAAGATTAGGTAAAATTAAAAAATTTGAATTTTTACAAAAAAAAGCTACCCTGCTTTTAGCTTTTTATTCTGGTCTTAGAAAAAATGAATTGAGAACTAGACTTCTTGATGATGTTACTTTATTTGATAATAAATTAGTGATAGACGTAAACTACAAAGGCTTAGCAAAAATTAATCTAAAACTTAAAACACGAAGTGCAAAAAGAAGAGTTGAAGTATTTATAAATAATACTATTCACTACAAAATAATATCTGACTTTATTAACCTAAGAAATAAAATAAATAAACAATCAAAAAATTTATTTTTAGAAGTCTCAAATAATAAAATTTACTCTAAAATTGCCAGTGAAGATATTATTGTTGAGTTAACTCAACATATAAAAAATATAACTTCAAGATATTGCACTTTTCACTCACTTAGACACTCTTTTGCAACATATCAACTAAAAGAGTTGCTGAAAAACAAATTGGATTATCCATATGCTATCATACAATTATCTATGATGATGGGGCATGAAACTCCTGAAATTACAATTTCTAACTACATTCATTTTGATTTTTTAAGATTACAAAATTAGAAAAATAATAAATACATAATAGATGCTTCTTATTAATATCTCGTTTTCTAAGTTTAATATGCTTACATCCTCTCTTTAAAAGAAGAGATTTTTCGCATTAAGAGGATAAATAGTTGAGAATACAGTAAAGACTCTCAAATAATATTTATTTTAATTCTTATAGCTAGAAGCTTATTAGCAAGCTTCTATTTGTCTTTTGATATTAATTTGTCTTGTAATATGAGAAAGCTCAAAAAGATTTTGATTAATTTTATTATTTTGTTTACCAAGAGATTTTAACCAATCTAAGACTTCTGATAAATGCCAAATTGACGGATTACCAATATGAATTGGGGCGGGTAATGATGAAATATCAGAATTAAACAATTTTCTAGTGTATTGTCTTGAATGTCCTAATATTGATGAAATATCTGAAATACTAACAATATCTGGAGTTGCTTCTACTAATTTTGCAGATGGAATTGCTTTTTTTACATCATTAATTGCACTTTCAACAGCTTCTGCAGCACTAATTGACTCTCTAGTGAACGATAAACTTAACATTCCTAGTTGTCCTGCACTTATGGTTGCATCATCACACCCATTTTCAAAAAGTGTATCAAGATATTCACTTGAATCTTGATTATCTACCAACTTAAATATTAATTCAAAATTAAATTCTTTCATATTATTTGTCCTCTTTATAAATACATTTGTCTACTATTCTTTTCAATTGCTTTGCATGATTTTCACTATTCTTTGGTGTACTCCATATACTTGTTGAACAATAAATACCAGTCCAACAATTACTGTCATTATTTTTACACTTCATTATACCCCAAGCATGAGACTTATTTTTATTATGTACTTAAACTATCCAGCTATTTTGTTCTGCATATTGAAGAACTTCTTCAATCTCTTTAATTTTATGTTTTTGTCTTGCCAATTAATTTACCCTTTAATAGTTTAATTATATCATATACACATCTAGTTGTCAATTGACAACATCAATCCTAGTATATTTTTCGTTTCTTTAATTTGTTCACCTAAAGCATTTAGGTAAAGCTTTTTTAATCAATAAATCCATCAAGAGGTGGGATAAATCTAATATCTGTTGTTCCACTATATTCAAATAATTGTGAGCCTGAATAATATTTTATACTAAATTTTGCAAGTTCATTTTCATACTCTTTTAAATATTGTTTAG
>JAGOIF010000125.1:2758-5217 GCA_017995775.1 Aliarcobacter sp. | reverse complement strand
TTAAATATTTTTGATACTAAAACTTCAAGACTTATAGGATTTTGTGATGATGTTTATTACAAATATCTAAAAGAAAATACAAAAGGAAAATTTATATCAAATATTCCTGAATTAAAATCATTTGACCTAGAACTAAAAGAGATCTCTTTAATATCTCTTTCAAATTTCGAATACGAAGAGTTAAGCTCACTATATGGTGGAGAAATAGCAACAAGAGAATCAAGTGATGAAAATAAAAAAAATCTAGTTAGTGAAAAAGCATATTTTAAAATAGAAGCTTCAATTAATAATTTTGATATAAACTTAGATTTAAAAACAAGAATCGATGGAACTATTATCTTAGATTCAAAAAGCTCAAGTATTGTAAAAAGAGCTTTTGATAGCGCTTATAATTTTCTAATAAAAGAGAGTAGTTTTTAATATTTAAACTACTTTTATTTATCTAAAATAACCAAATTTATCCAAATCCAGCCCTAGACATCTTCTACTTAAAAATCCTTATATTTCGTCATTTTATTCAAGCTAAAACAATTTTTAGTTTAAACACTATATAATAAATAATATTTACATAAGTAAAATAATTTTTTGACAATTAAAAGGTAAAATTTTATGATTCATTTTGAGGAAATATTCTATATTTTTAGTATATTTTTATTTGGTTATCTTGTATTTAAAAATGATATATTTAAGCGATTAGGTAAAAATGGAATGATAAATAAAGATTTTACTAACTGTTATATTTTAAAATATCCAAAACACGCAGAATTTCATAATAAAAATCTTGTATATAAAATCGATGTTGAAGAGTTTTTTAAATTAAATCCTAAACTTAAAGGAAAAGTAAAAGTTATAGATAGACCTGAAATAGATTCTACAAAAGCAGAATCTATTAGAAGTGAAATTGAAGAAAGAAAAAAGATTAAAGAAAAATATAGTAGTGAAGATTTAGATTAAATAATCATACTATTTTTTCTCAACGATAACAATATTAAAAGATGTTTTTTGAACTACCAAGGCTTTTGTATCGGGAACTACGGATAGATTATTAATACTTTTTATTTTTGTTTTATAAATATGAATATCTTTTTCAAGGTTTGCAATTTTACTATTTAATTGAAGAATTATATCTACACCTGCTAAATTCACACCTAATTCTCTTGTTAATGATAGGACATATTTAATGTGGTCAATATCTTTTTGTGAATAAAGCCTTATTTTACCATTTGTTCGAGAAGGTTTTATTAGACCTTCTCTTTCATATTGCCTTAGTGTTTGTGGATGAATACTAAGAATCTCTGCAACCGCTGAAATCAGATAAACAGGTTCTATATAGCTATTTGTTTCCATAAAAATCCCTATTAATTTTCAGGAAGCTTTGCTTCTAGCATTTTTACTAATTCTTCATCTAAGTCTTCAATTTTTGGTAAAACAATATTTGCTTTTAAATATAAATCGCCTCTTATTCCAGCTTTTCTATTTAAAACTCCTAGTTCTTTTACTCTGAACTTTTGATTTTGTTTTGTATTTTTTGGAACTTTTAAAGTAATATCTTTGTGAATAGTTTTAATTTCGATTTTCCCACCAAATAGTGCGGTTTTTAAAGGAACATCAAAATACTTACTTAATGTATCTCCATCTCTCATATAATCAGGACTAGAAGCAATATTAATTTTTAAAATTAAATCGCCTTTTTGACCTTGATATGCTTTTCCTTTTCCTTTTGCTCTAATTTTTTGACCATTTTCAATTCCTTCTGGAATTTTAACATCAAAAGAATCATTACTTAAATTGATATGTTGCTTCCCACCAAGAACAGCTACATCAAAAGGAATCGTCACTTGTGCATTTGTATCTAAGTCAGGTTCACTAAACCCTCCAAATCCACCTTGTGAAAAACCAGATCTACCAAATCCACCACCACCACCGAACATATTTCTTAAAATTTCATCTAAATCAACATTTGATCCTTGATTTCTTGCAAAATCGTGGAAGTTTTGACCACCAAACATTGAATCACCATGTTGGTCATATTGTTGTTTTTTCTCTTTATCACTTAAAACTTCGTATGCAGCGTTTAATTCTTTGAACTTTTCTTCTGCTCCTGGGTCTTTATTTACGTCAGGGTGATACTTTCTTGCAAGTTTTCTATATGCTTTTTTTATTTCATCTGCACTTGCATTTTCATTTATTTCTAGTGTTTCGTATAAACTCTTTGCCATTTTTTATCCTAAATTTTTTAATATAATATTTAATTTTTCAAGGATAATTATATCTAAAGGTTGAGTCAATGTCAATCAAGTATAGAAATTATTTTAATTAATTTCTTTAATGTAAAAAAAGATATAATATAACACGAATAATTATGGAAAAAGTATTTAATTTTTTTCAATAAAGAGATTATTTAAAATTTAAGTTGGAGGGTTTATGCCTATTACGATCACAAATGTTCCTGAAGCTAA
>JAGOIF010000125.1:0-2658 GCA_017995775.1 Aliarcobacter sp. | reverse complement strand
TATGCCTATTACGATCACAAATGTTCCTGAAGCTAACATGATTGTTATTATTGCTTTAATCGCAGTATTACTTATTACTTTAAGAAAATCACAACACACTGATGTTTTTCCAGTATCTGTTACTCAGGAGTTAAAAGGTTTAGGTATTTTGACTGTTGTTTTTGCACACTTTGCATATATGCTTGTAACAAATGCTGAGTTCTTGTTTCCCCTTTCTATAATTGCTGGAGTTGGGGTTGATTTATTTCTTTTCATGTCGGGTTATGGATTAAGCGTTGGAATGTTAAAAAAACCAATGCCAGTTATGGAATTTTATAAAAGACGTTTAATTAAAATATTCATTCCTTTTTGGGTAGCATTGATTATTATTTTTGCTGCAGATGCAATATTTTTAAATATTAATTATACACCTTCTTATATAACTCAGTCTTTATTAGGTTGGTTCCCAACTGCTGTTGGTTTTGGAGATGTTAACTCTCCTTTTTGGTATATCACTTGGATGATTATGTTTTATGCTTTATATCCTATTGTATTTAGCGTAAAAAGACCTTGGTTAACTGCTCTAATTTTAGCTGTTGTTGCTACATTATTGGGAGTTTATAATCCTTTTGATATGGGAGATAACTGGCTTCATAGATTACATACATTAGCATTTCCTTTAGGAATTGTAGCTGCTTGGTTATTAATGAAGACAAAAGAAAAAGAAAATAAATTAGTTAAATATTTAGAAGATTTTAGAAACAAATCATCGGGAGTTTTACGTCTTTTAATTATTGCAGCTATGTTTGCTTTAGTTGTTTATATGTCTTTACACACAACTGCAAATCATTGGCCAATTTTGACATCAATTTTAGGTAAAGGTTACTTTGTAGAGCAACTTACTTCTTTAGTAATTATGTTTGCATTTATTGTAATATTTTCACTTAAAAAACTTGATAATAAATTTTTAGCAATATATGGACTTTATTCATTTGAAGTTTATTTGATTCACTGGCCATTAATTGGAAGATATGATATATTCTTTGATATTTTCCCTGCAGGTGTTGCTGTTATTGCTTGGATTATTACATTTATACTAATAAGTTGGGTTTTACAAAAAATCGTAACACCTATTAGTGCTGGAATTGATAGATTAGTTCAAAAGTAGTATTTTAAATAGTTAAAGCTCCTAATTATTAGGAGCTTTAATTTTAATTAGAAAAAGAATTCTTAGTTTGCAACTAAAGATATTCTAAAGTTTGCACCTTTATAAGTTTTATCTTCAAAAATTACTTTCTTATTTGATACAGAAATTGAACCTTTCATACTCATTTTTATAATTTTATGGGTCATATATAAACCTAAACCCGTTCCTTGGTATTTATGTTTAGTTGTAAAGTATGGTTCAAATATTTTTTTAATAACATCTTTTGCTATTCCACCTGCATTATCAGTTATTTCAATAATTGCTTTGTTTTTCTCTTGTCTTGTAGATATATTGATTATTCTTATATCATCTGCATCTAATTTATTTTTTATTGCATCATTTGCATTGTGTAAGATATTGATTATAGCTTGGCTAAATTCATTTGCAAAATTATAAATATAAATATCATTATCTAAATTTAAATTAACTAAGATACGATTTTCTTTTAAAATTGATTCCAATAAAGATAAAGTATTACTTATATTTTGACTTAAATTAAATAGAGATTTTTCTTTATTATCTTTGAAAAAATCTTTAAATACATCAATAGTATCGGACAAATGTGCTGTTGTATCAGAAATTTGTTTTAATGAATCGAGTAAGAACTCATCAGTTAAAAGGTCTAACTCTTTTTTGATTTTAGTTCCTGATGCTGTTATTGAGATTATATTTAAAGGTTGTCTCCATTGATGTGCAATATTTCCCATCATTTCACCCATTGCTGCTAATTTTGTTTGTTCTGCTAAAAGATTTTCTTTTCTTCTTATTTCACTAACATCAACAATGGTTAAAATTTTAAAGATTTGTGAATTATGGTTTGTATCTTTTATATTTATCAAAGCTTTAAAAGAAGTTTTATCTTCTCTTAATATATTTGCTTCAATTGGTTTATCATGGATTTTTTCTAATATTTTTTTATTAAAAATTAATTTTTTCAAATCTTTATTTAATAACTCTTCTTTAGATGAATAGTTAAATAATTCCACTGCTATTTGATTACAATCAATTATCAAATCATCTTTAAATAAAATAATTGCTTCCATGGTAGCATCTAATAAAAGCTTTAGTTTTTCATTTTTTTCTTGAACTTCTTCTTTAACTTCATTTAATTGATAATTGATTTCACTAATCATCGTAATGTCATAAATATAAATAATAACAAGTTCTTCTTCAATATCAAAAGGAGTGATTGTAATACTTTGTTGCATATTATCAAAAACTCTATCAGTAATTTTTCCAAGCTCAATATCTAATAAAAATTTACTTATTTGAGGAGTATAAAAAGTAGATGAGTTTAGCTTTAATGCTGTTCCTATTTTTCTTACAAGTTTTTTTTCATCAATATTTGAATAAAAATCTGTTAATTTATTATCTACAATATTAGAAGAACTTATACCTGTTCTAATTTCAAGCCAACGATTCCAAAATTTTACTTCCAGATTTTTATTAATTAATATAATTCCATTATCAAG
>JAGOIF010000124.1 GCA_017995775.1 Aliarcobacter sp. | reverse complement strand
TAATCATTTTTTACAATCTTTGCTTCACTAAAATTTCCCTCATATGAAAAGCTAATAACTTTTTGATAACTTTCATCTTTTGGAAGTGGAATCCAAATTTGAGCTATCTCTTCTGATGGTTTAATCTCATATGTGTTTATGATTGAAAATTTTCTTGGTTTACTTGTAATTCCAAAAGAATTTGTACTTTGTGATGCTAGGGTAATACTTGGAATTGATATAATTGCACCTGATAATATTGCAGTATTTTTTAAAAATAATCTTCTTTGCATGATAGAATAACCTCTAATAGTTTTTTGTTCTATATAAGAGATAAAGTGAGTTTTTAAGCTTTATGTCAACCATAACCTATGGTCTTGAACTAATTTTGTGCGTGATATTATTACAAAGCTTATAAATAAAAACTTAAATAGTAAAAATAATTTTACTTCTTTTAATGGTGCTTTAAAGGAACATCTGTATAATAATTCTTCATAATTTAAATAAAATCAAGGATTAAATTTTATAAAAAAGTTATAATCCATCCAAATTTAGAAGTAAAGGAGAAAAATGAACAACGAATATAAACTTACAAAATTCGTTCAAGCTGCTGGTTGAGCTGCAAAGATGGGTCCGGGCGATCTTAAACAAACTCTTTGTGGGCTTTCACCAACAGATGAAAGAATTTTAGTTGGATTTGATACAAGTGAAGATGCTAGCGTTTATCAAATAAACGAAACACAAGCATTAGTTCAAACACTTGATTTTATTACTCCAGTTGTTGATGATCCATATATTTATGGACAAATAGCAGCAGCAAATGCACTAAGTGACGTATTTGCAATGGGTGCTGATGTTAAAACTGCTATGAATATAGTAGGATTTGACAAGAAAAATATTTCAAAAGAAGCATTAGCACTTATCTTAAATGGTGGAAATGAAAAGATAAAAGAGTGTGGTGGTGTACTTTTAGGTGGTCATACTATTGAATCTCCTGAGATGTATTATGGTTTATCAGTTACAGGAATCATTCATCCAAAAGATATTATAAGAAATAATACTCCAAAAATCGGTCATGTTTTAGTTTTAACAAAACCACTTGGAATGGGAATATTATCAACAGCTATTAAAAGAGATTTATTACCTGTGCAGTCTATTAAAAAATGTGCAGATATTATGGCTAGTTTAAACTATCTTCCTTCAAAAATAATGAGAAAATATGATGTGAGTTCTTGTACTGATGTTACAGGATTTGGTCTTATGGGTCATGCATTAGAGTGTACAAATGAATTTGTTTCATTTAGTATTACTTGCAATGATGTTCCAATTGTTGAAGAAGCAATAGATTTAGCAAACAATGACGTAATTCCAGGTGGAACAAAAAGAAATATTAAACATGTGGAAGATAAAATCACATATATGAATAACTTAATTCCACACTGTAAAGCTTTAATCAACGATGCACAAACATCAGGAGGTTTATTAATAGCTATGGATGAAAAAGATGCAAGAGAGTATATAAAAGAGATAGAAGAGCTATCTTTTGGATATGCAAGTATCATAGGACATGTAATTCCAAGAGGTATTACTCCTATTATTGTACATTAAGTAAAGAATTTTTTCTTTACTTAATTATTATTAACGCAGATTTTATTTTTCCCTGTAGTTTTAGCTTCAAATAAAGCCTCATCTGCTCTTTTAAATATTGTTTTAAAATCATCACTTTCATTAAATTGTGCTAATCCTAAACTTATAGTTTTAGTCCCTACTTTATCAAAATTCTTTTCTTCAACTATTTTTCTTAATTTTTCAGCAAGAATAAGAGTGTTTTCTAAATTTGTATTATTACAAATAATTAAGAATTCTTCTCCACCCCATCTTCCAATAACATCAGTAATTCTGATATTCTCTTTTAATATTTTTGCCATTGTTTGTAAAATATAATCTCCAACATCATGTCCAAAATTATCATTTACTTCTTTAAATTTATCAATATCAATTAATATAATAGAAAAATCAACTTTATATCTTCTAAACTCTTCGATTTTTATTAGCATCATTTCATCAAGCTTAAGTCTATTATAAAGCCCTGTTAATCTATCTGTAACAGAAAGTTCTTCAATTCGTTTCTTATCGGTAATATCTTCTGAAATAGCTCTATATCCAATTTTTTTGCCATCTTTAAAAATTGCTTCAATATTCATATTAAAGACAATTGTTGTTTTATCTTTTTTTAGATTTTTAATTTCACCAGACCATATTTTATTTTCATTAATTTTATCCCACAAATCAGAAAAAACAATATTTTCCATATCAGGATGCCTTACAACACTATGATTAGAACCTATTAGTTCTTCTTTTGTAAAACCTATTGCTTTACAAAAAGCTTCATTTACATCTGTAATTATTCCTTCTGTATTTGTTGATAATATCAATACATATTTATCAACCATTCTTTGTTGTTCTTCAAATTCATGTTTTGCTTTTACTAGCTCTTTATTAAGAAGTATAACTGCTCTATTTTTATATAAAACAGCTAGGATTATGAATAAAAAGAAAACTGTAATTTGCCAAATAAAAGTATAATCAAATACTTGAGAAACTTTTATTTCCACCCATTTCCCAATTATTGTTCGTTTTTGCTCTTCACTAATAGAATCTAATGCCTTTTGCATAATAGTATTTAAAATTGGTTCATCACTTCTTGAAGCAATACTAAGTTCCATATTAAACTCTAATTTTCCTGCTATTTTTAAATCATACATAGAGTATTTTTGAATACCATATCCAATAGTTGGCATAGTATCCACATATCCAAACAACTCGCCACTAGAAACCTTTTCTAATCCTTCTTTTGTATTTTCCACACCAACTATTTGTATAGTTGGATTTCTTTCTTGTAATACTTCTTTAAAAGCATAATCTTTTTGAATACCTATTTTTTTATCATTTAAAGAACTAGAATCTTTTATAAATAATTTATCCATTTTTGTAGCAATAACAAAAGGTTCTAAAAAATAAGGTTTAGTAAAATTCATAGCATCTCTACGACTTGGAGTGTTCATAGCAATTGGCAAAATATCACATTTTCTTTTTCTTATATTTTCTAAAGATTGCTCCCATTTATTTGTTGGTACAAGTTTTATTGGCTTATTTATATATCTTGAAATAAGCTTCATAATATCAGCACCGATTCCTTTGTGATTACCATCTTTATCAATTTGTTCAAAAGGAAGCCAATCAGGTAAAACACACATTTTTATTTCATCTTTATTTTCTAAATAATCTAATTCATCAATATTTAATTCATCATTTGTGTATTCAAGAACAGATATATTCATCCATTTTTCTTTTAATTCTGCAATTTCATTATGAGGTATTGATGAATCTACTTTTTCTAGTATTGATTTTAATATTTGATTGTCTTTTGATACAGCCATTGGAAGATTTGTTTTTAATGAAGTTCCAAAATTTTCAATAGTAATTGTTTTAATACTACTTAACCAATTTTTTTGAATATAATAATTAAGGCTAGGCAGACTTCCTATTACAACATCAGCTTTACCTAAAGATAAAAGTTCTATGGCTTTTGCAGTTGAGGCAACGGGAACTAAAGAATAATTTGGGAAGTTTGATTTTAAATAGCTTTCAATAAATGAATTTTTAGTAACAGCTATCAGTTTATCTTTTAAATCTTCCATTGTAGAAATAGTGCTATTTTTATATACAGCTATTCCCGTATCATACTCTATATGATTAAAATTTGTAAAAGAAAAATACTCTTCTCTTTCTTTAGTATGTGCAATATGTGGAATCAAATCTATTTTTTTTTCTTTTAACATAGTTAAAAATTCATCCCAAGACTTATTAGTTATAAATTCAATTTTTATACCTAAAGCTTCTCCTACTAATTTCATGTAATCAATAGTATAACCTTTTGCTTTACCATTTTCTGCGAAATTAAAAGGGGGAAGAGTTTCGATATTTGGTACTTTTAATATTTTCTTATTTTCTAAATATTCTTTTTCTTCTTCTGTCAAATTTAAATTATATTTATTCTGTTTTAAATCTTGAAAATGTAAAAACCATTTATTATCTAATCTATTTTTTTCTTCAATGGTAATTGCTTCTAAACCTTTATTTAAAATTGAAATAGCTTCAGGATAATCTTTTCTAATAGAAAATACTAAATCAATTTGACTATTTGGTACTTTATCTATTATTTTCAAATAGGGTAATTTATTTTTCATAGCTACTGAGAAAACCTCATGGTTTCCTAAAATTGCATCAATCTTACCTGTAATTAAGTTATGTAATACCTCTTCAATTGTTTTTAATGGAACCAATATTGAGTTTTTATATTGAGATACAAGTTTTTTATCAAATAAATTATTCTCTTGATATGCTATTTTTTTTCCAACTAAATCATCAGAAGAATTAATATTTTGTGGATTATTATTTAAAACAATTAAATACTTTTGAGTACTGCTATAGGTATCTGAAAAATTAAAATCATTAGCTCTTTCTTCATGAACAGCACTTGTACTTAATCCATCTATTTGTTTGTTTTGGGCTTTGATTATTATCTCTTCCCATGCACCTGTAGTTAACTGGAAATTTGCCTTTGTTTTTTTGTTAATTAAATTTAATACGTCTTTATCATAACCTGTTATTTTTCCATTATTATTTATAATAAAAGGAGCCCAGTTAGCATCTGAACCAAGGGTAATAATTGGATGTTTTTTAATCCACGCTTCTTCTTTTTCATTTAAGATTAATCCAGATGCGTTTAAGACGAAAGATGTAATGTATATTAGTAGAATTATAAATATTTTTTTCACAGTGTATGCCTATTTTTAAGTACTATATTTTAACGTAATTTTATTTAGTACTTTATTATAGTTATTTTATGAATTATTTATATTGTAAGTATTTAAGATAATTATAATTGGGTCTATAATTATAGACCCAATTTATGAAGTATAAATATTTTTATTTTAATAGTTCTTGTGCGTATTCATCTAAATTTGGCAAAGTTTTGATAAGTTTGTTTTCTTTCATAAAAAGAGCCATTTGTTCATAAATAATTTTGTCAAAAATAGCAGGATTTTGTGCTAAATATGGCAAAGTATCTTTCCATGCAAGACGATTTAACTCATTATCTAACTCTTTTGGTTTATAGCTTACAAAAGCCTTCCAAGATTCTTCAGGATTTTCTTTTAAATATATAGTTGCTTCTTGTAAAGATTTTACAAAGTTTTTATATTTTT
>JAGOIF010000044.1 GCA_017995775.1 Aliarcobacter sp. | reverse complement strand
ACCAAAATGGTGAATTATTAATAAAAAGATTAGAAGAACTAGATCCAAATAGTATTGGAATGGTATTAACAGATATTGAAATGCCAGGAACGGATGGTTATCAAGTTGCTTCTTATATAAAAAATAATAAAAAATTTGAACATATTCCTGTAGTTGTAAACTCATCTATGACAACAGATGCGGTAAGAGGAAAAATGAATCAAATTGGAGTTGATGGATTTGTTGGTAAAACTGATATTCCTACACTTTTTGAATTAACAAAAAAATTATTACTAAAATAAAATAGGATGAGATAATCTCATCTTATTTTGACTTCTTAAATTCTTATTTACCTAATAACCACTCTTTAAAATATTTAATCTGACTTTGTGTTTGTATTGTTGATGTTCCACCAAATGAATTTCTCGCGTTCATTGAGTTTCTTAAATCTAAATAACTTACAATCTCTTCATCAATGTTTTTTAATTCATCGTTTGTGCTTCTAATTTCATCAATATTTAATTCACTAATATCTTTTCTTAAGCTATTAGCTTTTTCAACCACATCTTTTGTAAGATAATAAGCTGTTCTAAATGGCATATTTTGTTTTGTTACTAAATAATCTGCGAAATCTGTTGCACTTAAATGTCCGATTTTACAAGCATTTTGCATTTTATCTACATTTATAATCATTGTTTTTATAACTTCATTTAAAATAGATATTGAAATTTCTACTGTTTTAACTGAATCAAAAACTCCTTCTTTATCTTCTTGTGTATCTTTATTATATGCAAGTGGTAAACCTTTCATAACAGTTAGAAGTGAAATAAGATTTCCATATACTCGTCCTGTTTTTCCTCTTAAAAGTTCAGGCACATCTGGGTTTTTCTTTTGTGGCATTATTGAGCTTGTTGTTGCGTATTCATCACTCATTCTTACAAATTGAAATTCGTATGATGACCATAGGATTAACTCTTCTGCAATTCTACTTATATGCATCATACAAGTGCTTATATTAAATAAAATCTCTAAAGCAAAATCTCTATCTGAAACCGTATCCATAGCATGAAGTGTTGGTGAAATAAATCCTAGTTTTTCTGATGTTGAGAATCTATTAATATTATGTGGAGTTCCAGCAAGTGCTGCACTTCCTAGTGGACAATAGTTATTTCTTTCATATGAACTTTCAAATCTTTCAAAATCTCTTTTAAACATATTTACATAAGCTAATAAATGATATGCAAAATTTAAAGGTTGTGCGTGTTGTAAATGAGTCATTCCAGGAATTAAAGTTTCTGTATGTTTTGATGATACTTCAAGAAAAGTTTCTATTAACTCTTTTAGTTGTGTTTTTATACTTTGTGATTTATCTTGAACATATAGTCTAAAATCCGTTGCAACTTGGTCATTTCTACTTCTTGCTGTGTGAAGTCTTTTTCCAGGTTCTCCTATTAAATCAGTTAATCTTGTTTCAACTGCCATATGAATATCTTCATATGCAAGAGAAAATTTAAACTTTCCATTTTCAATCTCTTCTTTTACTTGTAAAAGTCCTTCTTGAATAACTTTTTGTTCTTCAATTGTCAAAATACCTTGTTCACAAAGCATTTGAGAATGTGCGATTGAACCTCTTATATCTTGTGCATAAAGTTCTTTATCAAACATAATTGAAGCATTAAACTCATCTAGTATTTGTGCATTTGTATTTTTTAAAATTTGATTGTTTTGGTTTGCCATTTGATTCCCTAAATTATAATGTGCCTAAAAATATGGCAACATTATAACATATAAGAGATTATTTAAAAGAGGAGAAATCCATAGGATCGGTTTTTAAAATGTCATTATATTTTTTTATAGCTACTATGCAATTTATAAAAAATATCATATTTGAAATTAGAAATAATATTGCTGCAATATAAATCAATAAATTCTCAAAATAAGAAATCACAAAAAATAAAATTGAAAAAACATGAACAAAAAAGTTTAGCTTTATATACTTTTCATCTATAAATTCTCTAATAGTTGGCAGTTTAAAATAACCCTTAGAGTTTAAATGAAACCATGATAAAAAAGGAATTATTTTATAAACCATTCCTTGAAGAAGTGAATATAAAAATCCAAAAGCAAAAATAATAGCAATGATATAATTTGTAGAAAATATATCAAACAACCAAATAATCATAGATAAAACCAACATACTTAAAGAAAATTTCCAATACCACAAAGTCACATCAAAAACAGGTCTTCTTCTATTATTTAGTGATTTTAAACCCAAATATGCAAATAAAATAATTATAAAAACAAATATAATTTTTAAAGCTAAAAAATTAACTTGAAAATATAAAAATAAAGAGCCTAAAAGTAAGAATAAAAACAAAATCAAAGGAACTCTATTTTGTACATATTTTGGAAAATCAAGTGCCACATAAAACATAGGAATAACTTGAAATGAAACTCCCATTATAAGTAAAAGTGCAAATCCAAATAAGCCAAAAAGCATATGCATATTTACAAAAGAGTAATAATGTGTTGAAAAGTTTAAAGTTATATGGGAAATTGCAATTATTAAACCCAAAATAAGAGTGATTAATCCAGCCACACTAAAAAGTCTCATGGCTTTTACAGTTGAAGTTAAAAACTCCACTTTAAATAAAAGTCTAATTGAAACAGCAAAAAAAGTCAAAAAAGCTATACTTAAAAATAAAACTCCAATATGTAAAAAAAATCTGAGTTCTAAAATAAAAGAAAAGCTCATAAAAAGTGTTCCTAGAACTAAACTTGGATGTACGATATTTGCAAAGAGTTTTGGTTTTTTTATAATTGCGCTTGCAAGAACTGGCATCATTTGTTGCATTGCTCCAAAGATTATCATTGATAAAATTCCTAGAGTAAACAGATGTACCGTTCCTATTGCTTTGGGTGAGTATTGATTTGAAACTTCAGCAAAAGGGAAAAAGAGAAAAACCAAAGAGATAAGTACACCAAAAAGTGGTGCACTTAAAAAAAATCTAAAAGGAACACCAACAGGAGGCGCTTGTTCTAGACTTAAACCTTTATTGAACATTTATATTGCTTTCATATTCTCAATAACTTGAGGTACAAGTGATGCTAAATGAACATCTGCCATTGCATAAAGCATTTGCTCTTCTTTCATATTGTGTTGTTGCATTAACATCATCAAACTTTCACTTACACCAAAGAAATGGTTTTTATCTTTTTTTTCTAAGTCTTCTTGTAAAGCATTTAAAAGTTGTCTCATTTGATCATGTTCCATTCTCATAATCATAGTAGGTCCTTGAATCATTCCAGTTACATCTTCAAAAGTAGGAAACATAACTTTTTCTTCCATATCAAAATGGTGTAGTAAATCTGTAATAAATTTATTTAATTTTTCTGCTGATAAATCCCAATCGCCACTTGCAACTGCGTTTTCCATATCTGCAAACTCTTCATCGCAAGCTCTATGATCTGTTGTTAAAAAAGATGAAATTGTACTCATAATATTTACCTTATAATTTATTTTTTACATTATAAGCAAATCAAAGAAAAATTTGATTGATAGGAATCAATTAACAATGATTTTAATAATATTTGCTAAAAGCATAAAAATCAATACAAAAATCAAAACTTTCTTTATAAAAACTTCTCCACCTTTTATAGCAAAATGACTTCCCACATAAGATCCCGCCATATTTGCAAGTGCCATAGGAATAGCAATCATCCATAAAACTTTTCCAGCAGCCACAAAAGCGATTGCTGAACCTATATTTGTAGCGAGATTTAAAGGTTTTGTAGATGCAGTTGCAATAATATAATCTAAATGCAAAAACTTTTTCATTGCAATTGTCATATAAGTTCCAGTTCCAGGACCTAAAATACCATCATAAAATCCAATTGGTGCAGTTGTTAATATGATATTTTTATTTGTTAATTTAGAATCTTCATTTTTTATATCTTTACTTTTTTTTAGTAAAAATAAAAGTGCCACCGGAATTGCAATTAAAATTGCCCATTGAATAATATTATCAGGAATATACATAACTAAGTTACTTCCAATATACGAAGCAATCAAACAAGGAATTATTGCAACACCTACAACTTTAAAAGAGATTTTTTTACTTAAATAATATTTTATTGTAGCCATTAAAGTACCAAATAGTGAAGCCATTTTATTTGTTGCAAGTACAAAAACGGGAGGAATTCCACTATATAAAAGAACTGGGACTTGTATCATCCCACCTCCTCCTGCAATTGAATCAATATAACCTGCAATAAATCCTGTAATAATAAAAACAACGATCCAAATCGTTGTTATTTCTTCTAAAAACTCCATATATACTCTTTAATATTTATTTTTCTATGACCACAATTGCATTTTTGGTAAATATGAAATCGCTTTTAAAATATCCGTTTTTGACACAATTCCCACTAATATATCATTTTCATCAACAACGGGAATTGCATCAAGTTTAAAATCAATCATAACTTTTGCTACTTTTCTAATCTCAACAGTTGGAGCAACGGTTATAATCTCTGGTAATTTAATTTCTTCTATTTTTTTATTTAAATTATATTTACTATTTTCAAGATTATCCATCAAAAGTTCTAAAATCATTTTTTTATTAATCATTCCTCTGATTTTTTTTCCAAAAGAAACTACAGGCATTTGATTAACATCCAGACTATTTAAACTTTCATAAGCTTCATTTACAGTAGATTCAATATGAATATAAATACAATTTTTTGTCATAATATCTTTTACTTGATAGACAGGTTCAGACGTATCAATATTTACCATTTTTTTATATGTGTCTAAAGCTTCATCTTTTTTTTGGGCACGATCTTTTTCATTTGAAAAATTTTGAATAAAACTTTCATCAAGCTTTAGCTTTGTTTCACTAAGTTCATTAATATTTTTAACATTATATAAATTACCAGTAGTTATTCCAAAACCACCAGTTTCGATTCTATTTATTGGAAACATCCTAAATCCTTTTTTCTATAAATACTATTATAGATTATACTAAGATAATAGCTTCTTAATATTTTTTTGAAATACTAATCATATTTCCAATTAGCTGAGTTTCTTCTTGCTCTAGCCAAAAATCCTCATTTGCGATTATAATTAATCTTTTTTTTGCCCTACTTACAACTGTATTTATAAGATTTAAGCTTTTGAAGTTTTCATTTAAAGAGTTTGTAAAAAACATCTTTCTTTTTCCAAAATTACTATCATCTACAACTGAAAAAATAACTGTATCATATTCACTTCCTTGGCTTTTATGAATAGTCATAATATTTTCAAAGTAGCTTTTTCCTAATGTTTCTTTTAAAAGCTTCACTTGATTTCTATATGGAGTTAGTATGGCAAAATCATCTTTTATATCTTTTAGTAAGTCTTTTATGATTCTAGCTTCTTCAATACTTGAACGATTTATAGCATCTTGTGGATTTGAATTACTATTTATAAATATGATTTCTGTATTTGTATTTTGTGCTGATTCAAAGCCAAATTTATAAACAAATTTATCCAAAACTTTTGCAAGGTTTGAGCCAAATCTATGGGTATATTTAAGATTTTTTTGAACAGTTTTTTTAAATATTGGCTGATTTTTTCCTAAAAACTCTTTATATAAATCTTCTTCATTTTTTTGCCAAAAAAGTGTTTCAAAAAACAAAGATGATTGAGCCCATAAAAAACTATTTTTCATGGCATTTACATCATCACTTCTTATTTCACTCACAGGTGGAAGCTGCATGTGATCACCTAAGAATGTAATAGGACAAGTATTTCTAAAAAGTGTAAGAGCTTTTATATTTGACATATATCCAGCTTCATCACAAAAAATATGATCTACAATTATCTCTTCATTTAAAGTGTATTGAATATAAGCATCTATTGTCATGGCGATTATTTGAGAGCTTTTTATTTTTTGTTTTGTACTTTGAGCTATCAAAGAATCTCTATGTTTTAATAGTTGGTTTTTTCTATTTTCTAAATCAATATCTTCGATATTTTGATGATATTCATTTAAAGCTTCATTTATTAAAGAGTCATTTAGATTTTTACTTATGCTTTTTAGATTTTCAAGATTTGTTTTACACCAAAGTTTTAGTTGTGATATTTTATTGTTTAAATCTACTCTTTTTTCTTTGAAATTCTCTTCATTTAAGTCTTTGAAAATTTCATTGAAAATCTTTTGGCTTTTTACATATTTTTTTGCATCTTCTAATATTTTTATATTTTCTTGATTTAAAGTATCAATATTTAATTTATGCTCTTTTATTTTTGCTCGTATACATTCTATATTTATAACTTGCGCTAATTTATTTGCTTGGATTAAATTTTCATCATAATTTATACAAGAACTATCAACTCTTTTTTTTATGGCTTCTTTTATCATTTTGCAATCATTTGAAAAATGATAAGCTTTTAAAGGTTTTGTTAAAAGATTTATCAAAGGTTGAAAATCTTCTATTTTTTCTTCTAAGAGTTTTATTTTTTCTTTATTTTCATCAATCATTTGAAATAAAGCATCAATTTGTTCAAGATTTGAAGTTACATCTTTTCCTTGTCTATATTGAATAACACGTTCTATAATCTTTAATTCGTTAATAAAGGATTCAAGAACTTTTTCTAAACCTCTTACTTCACAAACCTCAGCATAAGATTCAAAAAAATCTTTTGATGGTATTCCTATTCGTAGAACTTTTTCACTTGAAATTCCTAGTTTTTCAGTATTATCCAACAATCCTAGAAGTATTTGCTCAAGTGCCACGTTTGTTGGAGCTACTATTAATACTTTTTTATCATTATTTATATAGTTTATTACAGCACTTGATAATACTGCTTTTGTTTTTCCAGTTCCAGGTGGTCCCCAAATATATGAATATGTGTTTTCAAAAATAGCATTTACTGCATCAAGTTGATTTTCATTTAGTTTTGTATCAAAAAGATTATCAAATCTTGGATTTACAATACTTGGCAAAGTATTTGAAAATGATAGTTCTAAAGCGTTTTTATCATACCACTCTATTAGATTATTTATCAAAAAAAGCAAATCTGTAACGATGGAAAAATCATCTGCTTCCAGCTCTTTTAGGTTTATATCATCCCTTAGAACTTGAATATAAAGCAGTCTATTTTTTTCATCAAACTCTTTTATCAAGATATCTTTTTTATTAAAATAGTATTCATTTGTAAGATTATTTTTGTAGTAAGTTTTTTCAAAATCAAAAATACGACTTTGAAGTTTTAATTCAAACAACAAAGGAGAACTACCTTTTTGAAATCTAATATACTCCACACTTTGAATAGTTTTACCATTATGTTCACTATATTTTTTTACATAATCATAATAATATCGTGCTTGTGCTAGGCAAAGTTCTTTGATTTTTGATATTTCCACAGATTTCCATTTTGAAAGATTTTGATTTTAGAAAAACTAAAAAAAGGCTCATGCAAGATGCACGAGCCTTTTTTAATAATTGTTAATATTTATTATTTAATCTATTTGATTAAATTGGTAAAACTCTTATGTTTTCATCAATTTTTTGTTGTAATACAGATTCGATTGCATATAGTGTTCCTGTGCTTCCTGACGAACATCCTGAACATGAACCTAAGTATCTAATATATAAATCAAAGTGTGGTAAATTTTCTTTAATATCAATAATTTCCATATTTCCACCATCCATTACAAGCATTGGTCTAATATCTGAATCTAATACAGAATCAATTGCTTTAATTCTTTGAACTAATGTCATTTTTTCAAATGATAAAGTTCCAGCTGCACTTGCGTCTGCTGCTGATTTCATTTTTTCTTCTGCCATTTCAGCTCTAACATCTGCTAAAATATCTACTAAATAAATATCTTTTTCTTCATGACCACCAGGTCTAATACATGATTTACAAAATGCACCTGCTTTTGTATAATCTGTAATTTGCTCAACTGTTGTTAAGTCATTTATTCTAATAACTTCTCTAATAGTTCCTAATGAAACCCTTGCACATTCACATACAATAACTTCTGTTTCAAAAGATTCCATATCAACACCTTTGTATTCTGCTGCTGCTTTTTTGATAACATCATAAGCCATTACAGAACAATGCATTTTTTGAGGTGGAACAGCTGGTGTATCTGCATTATCTCTTAGTGCAAACTCAACATCGATATTTGTAATTTTTACAGCTTCATCAACTGTTTTACCAATACAAAGTTCAGCCATAACATCAGAAGATGCAATTGCTGTACCACAACCAAATGATTTGAATTTTGATTCTAAGATTCTGTCATCTTTTTCATCAACAGCCCAGTAAAGTCTTACTGCATCACCACATGATTCAGCTCCAAAGTCTGCAACAATTAGTTTTGCTCCAAGTGCCGCTGCTCTTTCTTCTGTGATTTCACCTTGGTGTTTTGGGTTATTCATTCTGTTTACAACTTGGTTTGAGTATTCGTCCCAAATAGATCCACTAATTAAACTATTTTTTGCCATGAAATTTTCCTTTATTTATTATTCGTTTTTTATTATAAACCAGACTTATGACACGATGGTGTATAAGCATATGAACTTGAAATTCCTCTTAATCTAGTAACAGCTTTTTTGATAACATCAATTGCGTAATCAATTTGCTCATCTGTATTAAATCTACTTAAAGAGAATCTAACACCTGTATGTGCTAGTTCACTATCACTTCCAAATGCATTCATAACTGGATTTGCTTCTAAATCTTCACTTGCACATGCACTTCCTGTACTTGCACCAATTCCGTTTTGATTTAAATCCCAAAGCATAGATTCACCCTCAACTCCTCTAATAGAAATTAAAGTTGTGTTTGGAGTTCTATTTTCTTTTCCACCAATTACAACAGTTTCTGGTAGTTCTAAAATTGCATTTTCTAATTTATCTCTTAATTTACTAATATGATTTTTTTCATATGCTAATGCCATAGTTGAAGTTGCAAGCTTCATAGCCCAACCCATTCCAACCATAGAAGCAACATCTACTGTTCCTGCTCTATTTCCACCCATTTGCTCACCACCGTGTAAAAGAGGAGTTAATGTGTAACCTTTTCTTATATAAAGTCCACCAACACCCTTTGGTCCGTGGAATTTATGTGCTGAAAATGATAAATAATCAACATTTGCATCTTGAACATCTACTTTTACTTTTCCAATAGCTTGAGTTGCATCCGTATGAAAAGCAACTCCTAATCCTTTACAGATTAGTCCAATCTCTTTTATTGGAAATATTTTTCCTGTTTCATTATTAGCCCACATAATTGATACTAATGCTGTATCTTCTCTAATAGCATCTCTTACTGCACTTGCTTCTAATGTTCCTTGCTCATTTACAGGAAGATAAGTAACTGATACACCTTGAGTTTCTAAAAATTTACAGGCTGCTGTTACAGCTGGGTGTTCTACTTCTGAAGTGATAATATGTTTTTTATCACCATTTAAAATCTTATCAATCCAAATACCTTTTATAACTGTGTTAATACTTTCAGTTGCGTTTGACATAATAACAACGTCATCAGCATCATCAGCATTAATACCTTCATATAAAAAGTTTAGAGCCTCCACCATCTTTGGGTGAGTTCCTGCTCCAAATTTATGTAAAGAGTTTGGGTTTCCATATATGTCACAAAAAAATGGTTTCATTTCTTCGAAAACTTTTGGGTCAACTATTGTTGTTGCGTTATTATCTAAATAAACTTCCATCATTATAATTCCTATAATTTTTTTTGTATTGTAATGCAAATAGGATAAAAAATGTCTTAATTCAATTTCTTAGTAAATCTTTTTTTCAAAAAGTAACAAATCTTGATTTAATAATTTTGTTTTAGATGGTTTTTTATACTATTTTTCTTGTATTATAATGAAATAAAAATAAATACAAAGAGCTAATATCTAAAGAAATGTTAAGTTTAGTATGAGATAATAAAAAAATTTATATTAAAAGGTCAAAAATGAAAAAAATTATTTCAATAATATCTATTATGTTTCTATCTTTATTTTTCGTAGCTTGTGATAGTAAAACTGAAACAAAAGAAGTGAAAAAAGAAGAAAAACAAGTATTAAAAGTTGGTATGGAATTAGCTTATCCTCCTTTTGAAATGAGTGATAAAGATGGAAATCCTCAAGGTATTTCTGTGGATTTTGCAAAAAAACTAGGTGAATATTTAGGAAAAGAAGTAATTATTGAAAATACAGCTTGGAGTGGATTAATTCCATCACTTAAAACTGGAAAAATAGATTTAATAATCTCTTCAATGACAATTACAGATGAAAGAAAAAAATCTATTGATTTCTCGATTCCTTATGCACAAGCAACTTTAGCAATTCTTGCAAATAAAAATTCAAATGTAAATTCGATTGAAGATTTAAATGTAGCTGGAAAAAAGATTGCTGTTAAAAAAGGTTCAACTGGACATATTTATGCAAATGAACATTTAAAAAATGCAGAAGTTTTAATATTTGATAAAGAAAATGCTTGTGTTTTAGAAGTAGCTCAAGGAAAAGCAGATGGTTTTTTATATGATCAATTAACTATTTATAAAAACTCTGTTCAACACGCTGATACAACTGTTGCAATACTGAAACCATTTCAAGAAAATCCTGAATTTTGGGGAGTTGCTATTAGACAAAACGATCCTTTAAAAGCTAAAGTTGATGAGTTTATCAAAAAAGCAAAAGAAGATGGAACATTTGCAACATTTGCACAAACTCATTTAAAAGAAGCAAAAGAGACTTTTGATAAATTAAATATCCCATTTTTCTTCTAGGAACTTCACATATTTAATTTAAAAAAATATTTCATTGAAGAACTAGACTTAAAAAAAGTAAAACCTTTATCTAAAAGGGTTTACTTTTTTAACTTTTTATTAATATCATTTTTAATTTCATTATCTATATATATGATGTTCTCAAATATGTCCTACAACTTTAACTGGTCACAAGTGTATGAATATAAACAAAAATTCATAAACGGCTTTATTATGACTTTTATTATCTCTTTTTTTGCGCTGATTTTGAGTTTTTTAATAGGTTTGTTTTTTGCTTATGCACAAAATTCAAAACTAATAATGTTGAGATTTTTTGCAAGATTTTATATTGAACTAATAAGAGGAACACCTTTACTTGTTCAAATACTTATTTTCTTTTATGTTTTTGCAAATAATCTTGGATTTGAAAATAGATATATTGTAGGAACTTTTATTTTAGCTATTTTTTCAGGAGCTTATGTTTGTGAAATAATAAGAGCAGCAATAGAATCAATAGAAAAAGAGCAGTTTGAAACAAGCCTAAGTTTGGGAATGTCTAACTATCAAATGTATAGATATATAATCTTTCCACAAGCTTTTAAAAGAATGTTACCCTCCCTTACTGGTCAATTTGCATCTATTATAAAAGACTCTTCACTTCTATCAATTATTGCTATTAGTGAGTTTACTATGAATGCCCAAGAAGTTGATTCGATTACTTACTCTACACTTGAAAGTTATATTCCCCTTGCTATTGGTTATTTAATCTTAACTTATCCAATTTCTTACTATACTAAAAACTTAGAAAAAAAGATAAAATAGTTCAAATTAAAAAGATTTTATAAATAGGATAATTTCTATCCTATTTAAGTATTTTTTAATATTTTTACTGTTATATTTAATTCAGGACAAGAAGTGTCCTATTTAAAAAAATTTATACTTAATATTGGAGAAGTCATGAGTGAAAATAAAGAGATACATGACATTATAAACAAAGAATACAAACTTGGATTTGAAACCTTAGTACAAAGTGATACTTTTGCAAAAGGTCTAAATGAAGATGTAATAAGAGCAATAAGTGCTAAAAAAGAAGAACCTTCTTGGCTTTTAGATTTTAGACTTAAAGCATATGCAAAATGGCTAAAGATGGAAGAACCTACTTGGGCAAATTTAAATTATCCTAAAATTGATTATCAAGATTTAGCTTATTATTCAGCTCCAAAAAAAGCTTTAGATTCACTTGATGAAGTTGATCCTGAAATATTAAAAACATATGAAAAATTAGGAATTCCGCTTGAAGAGCAAAAAATGCTTGCAGGTGTTGCTGTTGATGCTGTTTTTGATTCAGTTTCAGTAAAAACTACTTATCAAGATGAGTTAGAAAAGCTAGGAATTATATTTTGTTCAATCAGTGAAGCAGCACATAGATTTCCACAACTAGTAAAAGATTATTTAGCAAGCGTTGTTCCTGTTGTTGATAACTTTTATGCCTGTTTAAATAGTGCTGTTTTTACAGATGGAAGTTTTGTTTATATTCCACCAAATGTTAGATGTCCAATGGAATTATCAACATACTTTAGAATAAACGCCCTTGATACAGGTCAGTTTGAAAGAACTCTTATCATCTGTGATGAAAACTCTTATGTATCTTATAATGAAGGATGTTCAGCACCTTCAAGAGATGAAAGACAGCTTCACGCTGCAGTTGTTGAATTAGTTGCCCTGAAAAATGCTCAAATAAAATATTCAACTATTCAAAACTGGTATCCAGGTGATGAAAACGGAAAAGGTGGAATCCTAAACTTCGTTACAAAAAGAGCCCTTTGTAAAGGTGATAACTCAAAAGTATCGTGGACACAAGTTGAAACTGGATCTTCAATTACATGGAAATATCCATCATGTATTTTACAAGGTGATAATAGTGTTGGAGAGTTTTACTCAGTTGCCATCGCTTCAAAAGGACAACAAGCAGATACTGGAACAAAAATGGTTCATTTAGGAAAAAATACTAAATCAACTATTATTTCAAAGGGAATTTCTGCAATGAAAGGAACAAACGCATATAGAGGACTTGTAAGAGTTGGGAAAAATGCCAGCAATGCTAGAAATA
The DNA here is from genome assembly GCA_017995775.1 of Aliarcobacter sp. Taxonomy (GTDB): domain Bacteria; phylum Campylobacterota; class Campylobacteria; order Campylobacterales; family Arcobacteraceae; genus Aliarcobacter. Next base: position 3,922 of record JAGOIF010000044.1, on the reverse strand, counting down.
TCTCTGAATGTGATTCACTTTTAATTGGAAATCATTGCCATGCGCATACATATCCATATCATGAGATTAGAAATTCAAGTGCAAATATTGAGCATGAAGCAACAACTTCAAAAATTTCAGAAGAGCAGTTATTTTATATCTCTCAAAGAGGAATTAGTGAAGAAAATGCCATTGCAATGATTGTAAATGGTTTTTGTAAAGAAGTATTAAAAGAGTTACCAATGGAATTTGCAGCAGAAGCAAAAGAGTTATTAAATATATCATTAGAAGGAAGTGTGGGTTAAATCATGGCAAAAGAAACAATTTTAAAAATAGAAAACTTAGAAGTAAGTATAAATGATAATAAGATTTTAAAAGGTTTAAACCTAGAAATAAAAGAAGGTGAAGTTCACGCTCTAATGGGAACAAATGGGGCTGGAAAATCTACTTTAGTAAAAGCACTAAGCGCACACTATGACTGTACTGTAACAAATGGAGCGATTACTTATAAAAAGAAAAATCTTCTTGAATTAGATGTTGCACAAAGAGCAAATGAAGGTATTTTTATGAGTTTTCAATCTCCTGTTGAAGTTCCTGGGGTTAATAATAGCTACTTTTTAAAAACAGCAATTAATGAAAAAAGAAAATACCAAGGTCTTGAAGAAATAGATGCAATGCAGTTTTTAAAGCACGTTAAAGAAGAAACAGCAAAATTTAACATCGATAGAAAACTTTTACAAAGAGATTTAAATGATGGATTTAGTGGTGGAGAAAAAAAGAGAAATGAATTAATTCAACTTTTAATGCTTCAACCTGATTTAATCTTACTTGATGAAATCGATTCAGGACTTGATGTTGATGCTATTAAAACTGTTGCAAATGTAATAAATTCTATGTTAGATGGGAAAAGATCGATTTTAATGATTACTCACTATGACAGACTTTTAGAGTTGATTAAACCTGATTTCGTTCATATTTTAAATGATGGAGTAATCGCAAAAACAGGTGATTATAGCTTAGCTTTAGAACTTGATGCAAAAGGTTATGAAGCAATAGGAATTAAAGATGAGAATAAATAGTATTGAAGGTTTAATCCTTCCTAATAAAAAAGATGAAGAGTTTTTAAAAATAAATTTTGATCCCCTATTCTCTTATGATTTTAAAGAACATAAGAGTTATGAAATAGATATTATGGGATTAAAAACTATTGAAGATACAAGTTCTTATGAAAGTTTATTATTTGATATTACAAGAAGTGTTGATAAAACTCAAAAGATATTAAAAATAAATAAAAATATTCCTGAACCTATTTTTATAATTCATAAAATAAAAGAAGATGAGACATTTTTTACAAATTCACTTAAAATAGAACTCTCAGCTGATATAAAAGCTCAAATTGTTGAAGTTTTTGTAAGTTCTTGTAAAAACAGTGCCTATAGTGTAAATAGAACTTTTGAATTAGAAGAAAATTCAGAACTTGAGTATGTAAGAATTCAAGATTTTGATGCATCTAATTCTCTTATTTTTAATGCATTAATAAAACAAGAAGAAAGCTCAAATGTTGATTTTACAAATTTTGAATATGGTGATGGTTTTATTTTAAATAATTTCATAAACAATATCAATAATAAAAACATTACTTATAATCTAAATGGTTTAGTAAAATTAAACAATGATGCAAGTTGTTCAAACTTAATAAAAACAGTTCATATTGCACAAAGTTCACTTAGTAATATAAACTATAAACACTCTTTGAAAGATAGTTCAAAAGCAATATTTAAAGCAAAATCAAGAGTTTTAGAAACTGCTTTATTTTCAAAAGCTTTTCAAAATACTGATACGATTTTATTAAGTGATGATGCAACTATTTTTGCACAACCTCATCTTGAAATTTATATAGATGAACTAGAAGCAAGCCATGGAGCAACAACAGGAACTTTAAATAAAGAACAACTTTTATATTTACAAACAAGAGGAATCCCAAAAGATTTAGCTTATGAAATGCTATTAAAAGCTTTTGAAGAAAAAATTGTAAATAATATAAAAGATGAAATCATAAAAGAGTTCGTACAAGAGTATAAAAAGGAACAATATGTTTAAAAAAGATTTTCCATATTTCCAAAATTCTAAAACAATATATTTAGATAATGCAGCAACAACTCAAAAACCAAAAGCTGTGATTGATTCACAAGTTGAATATTATGAACAATATTGTTCAAACACTCATAGAAGTAATTTTGGTCATGCAAATAAAGCAACACAAGAGTTTGAAAAAACCCGAGTATTACTAAAAGAGTTTATAAATGCATCTACTAAAGAAGAGATTATTTTTACAAAAGGTGTAACAGAATCTATAAATTTTATAGCAAGTTCTTTTGCAAAAGATTTTAAAACTGTAATCATCTCTTCACTTGAGCATCACTCAAATATTGTTCCTTGGCATATGCAAAATAGAACTTTAGGCTCTGGTCTTGAAGTTGTAAAATGTAATGAAAATTTAGATTTTGATATGGAACATTTTGAAGAACTTTTAAAAGCAAATCCAAATGCCTTTGTAAGTATTACACATATTTCAAACGCTTTTGGAAAAGTTCACGACATAGAAGCTATCACAAAACTTGCGCACTCTTATGGAGCTGTTGTTATGTGTGATGGTGCTCAAAGTTTAGCCCATGTAAAAGTAGATATGCAAAAACTAAATGTTGATTTTTTCGCAATTTCTGGACATAAAACTTTTGCACCTACAGGTGTTGGAGCTATTTATATAAAAGAGAAATATTTAAAAAGTGTAAAACCTTATCAAACAGGAGGAGCTACAATAAATGAAGTTGAATTTTCAGGCTCAACTTTATTAGATTCTCCATATATGTTTGAAGCAGGAACTCAAAATATAGCTGGAGTTATAGGTTTTGCAAAAGCTTTAGAGTATTTAAATCATATAAAGTATGAAAATATCGAAAGTATTGAACATAAAGTATTCGCTTATTTAGATCAAGAATTAGCAAAACTTCCTGATATTATTTTTTATAATGATATTTCAGATTCCCTAGGAAGTAGAAGTTTTAACTTCAAAGGAATAGTTCATGATGATATTGGAATATTACTAGATAAGATGAATATTGCAGTAAGAGTTGGACACCATTGTGCTCAACCTATTATGAAACAGCTGGGGATTAAAGGAACAATTAGAGTTTCAATCTCTTTTTATACTGATTATGTTGATGTTGATAAATTAATTGAAGCTTTAAAAAGAGCCTTAAGTATGTTGAAGGATTAAAATTGAATATTATAGAAAAAAGAGTTGAAGAGATAAAAGAAGATTTAGAATTTTTTGATGATGAACTAGCAAAATATGAATATATTATTGATTTAGGAAAAAGGCTAGAATCATTTAAAGAAGAAGATAAAATCCCAGCAAATATAGTTCATGGCTGTACTTCACAAGTTTGGTTAACCCATGAAATAAAAGATGGAAAAATGTATTTTTATGGAACAAGTGATGCAATAATCGTAAAAGGTTTGGTTTATATGATTTTAAAAATATTCTCAGATTCTACTATTGAAGAATTAAAGCAAATCGATATGGATATTGTTCATGAATTAAAACTAAGCGAAGTAATAACTCCAAACAGACAAAGTGGAGTAATAGGAATGATGAAAAAAATAAAAGAGTATGCTTTAAAAGCATAGTTGATTTTACACAATAATAAGATAAAGGATAAAAAATGGAACCAACTTTTGATTTAAAAGATATAGAAGAAAAATTAATAGCAAATCTAAAAAATGTATTCGATCCAGAAATACCAACAAATATTTATGACCTAGGATTGATTTATAACGTAGAGTTTGATATAAATAGCAACTACTTATATTGCACAATAACAATGACACTAACAAGCCCAACATGTCCAGTAGCAGAGAGTTTATTAGAACAAGTAAAATA
>JAGOIF010000123.1 GCA_017995775.1 Aliarcobacter sp. | reverse complement strand
TCTTGTATCTGCAATAGAAGCGTCAAAGTAGTTAAATCCTAGTTTTTTAAAAAGCTCAATGGCTGGAAGTTCACTATATAAATATTCAGGTGTTTGGCTCAAATTTTATCCTTTATTGATTCTATTTAATATACAATGTTTTTTATGAAGAAAACCATAAGTAACACTAATAAATACTTTTCTACTGTTGAAAAGAAAGAAAAAATGATAATAAATACTGTTTATAGTTCTATTAAAGTTGAAAATTCTAAAACAACTAAAGAAGAACTAAAAGAACACTATAAATCTATTTTAACTGCAACTACAAAATAAGCTATACTGAAATTTTTGCATTTTTTCAGCATAGGTTTTAATATATGTCGGTTTTTTTCAATTTTTTCGACACAGCTTCTATAATATGTCGGAATTTTTGCATTTTTCCGACATATTGATTTTTATATTTTAACTACTTCACCCTTGACCTATCAAAGCTATATTATAGGGGTAAGAAAAAGTATTTACTTTTTACAAGTGATTTCGTCCTGCCTTATGGGCGACCTAAAATAATAAGCTCCAGTATCACCCGAAGATTATGAGTAGGGATTGCCTCTGATTCAAGCTGGCTGGAGTAGAGTTTAATAGATTTTTAATATTAATACAACTATAATACAACTTGAATTCACTATCTATCGAAAGTTGAATCTATCGAGGCTTGGGTCGCAGTGCCAGCGTAGCAAATCAGCGACCGAAATTCTTTTATTTTAAATAATCCAAACATTTTTGCTTATCCCAAACTGGCGAAGTTCTTATTTTACCTATACTATTATTTGCTTCATAACAAGTAATAAAATTTCCTTTTAACTCACCACTTTTTTTATTTAAACTCAATCCAATAATAACAGCAAAATCCCCAAATACAACGCTTACTCTTCTATGAGGAAAATATTTTTTTGAATCTTTATCCCAACCTTGGTATAAATCAGCTTTTGGATTTTCAAGGGTTGCTTTTATCCAATCAATTCTTTTAGCTCGTTCCTCTGAAAAAATATCTTTAACTCCATTTCTTTTAGTGCTTTCAAAAAAAGCATGTTCAAATTTATCTTTTGAGAAAAATACATTAATCCCGTCAAATGTTAATATTGGAGTTTTACAATATACTTTTTCAAAATGATTTTTATATTCTTTGGGTGTATCATATTCTACAAAAGGAGGCAACATTACCAACCACCATTTAGCTGTATTGCAAATACATTAAATTTATTTTCACCCATAGTTGTAGGTTCTATTTTATGTGCTAAATGTTTTTCTAATCTGTTTATAACATTTATTTTTGCTTTATTTGTATGTTCAATATTATTGATTCTACTACTTGTTGCACCTAATAAAAAATCTGATAATTGAATAAGAACTACTTCTTTTGAGGGTAAAGCCTGAACTCTTTCAATATTTGAATTTCTATTTGAAGTTTCTAATATCTCTTGAAGTTTATTCAATCTTGATAAATCTCTATTTACCTTTGCGTCACAAAAAATTGAATACTCATTAAAATTTTTAATCCATTTATCTAAAACAAAAAAATAAAATTTATAAAATCCAAGTTCTTTATCATTTTCATGATAAGACCAATTTATCTGTTTAGGATTTACAACTATACACCTAAATCTTACTTGCATACCATAAGAAAAAAACAAATCAATTAAATCTAAATAAAAGGCTTCTTTTGAGGCTGAAACTTTTGACCATTTAATTTCACCCCAAACATTATGCTCAACTCTTAATTTTTTAATGTCTTGTTTAATTTCTTCTCTTAATTCTTCTTCAATCCATAGACTACCAATTAGTAGTTTTTTATCACTATCTTTTGAAGTTGTGAATAAATCAGGTAATGTTTCGTCACAAAATACATTAAATTTCATATTATAGTAAACCTTTGTTTTAATATTTTATATTATAAGTAAATTATTTGATATAAACTTATTCATTTTACACTTCATTATTTTCAGTTTTTTTCTCAATAAATTGAGCATAATAATGTTTTATATTCTCTTTAATATTATTCACTTTAACAGTATCTTCTTCAAGCTTTAATGTTTTAACTAATATCATGTAAGTGAAATATTTAAGAATTTCTTTTAAAGATATGAGTTGTTGAAAATCTATATCACTAACATGTGTTGGGTGTGTAAGTTTATTTCTATTTTTGGAAATATAAAAAATCAAACTATCCAATTTACTACTATTAATATTTACAATCTCTTTTAAATTAAACTCACTAAATAACCTTTTTAACTGTTTACTTAGTGGTGTTTCATAACTAAATTGTGTAATATCTTTAACAAGTTTTTTATCCTCAATATCAGACACTTGATCTACAATATTTTCAATTTTAGATTCAAAAGCTTCTTTATCTTCATTACTTGTAGGATATTTAATTCTACAAAATCCTTCATACCATTGAATTACATTTAAAAAACTATGTTCAAGATACATAAAAGGTTTTTCGTCTAAAATACTTGATAAAAGGTCAAATATTCTTCCATAATCATTTTGTAAAGAAAACCAATTCAACAAAATATCCTGTATAGTATCCTCATTGTATAAATATAAAAAATCTAACCAAGATACATTGTTTACTTCCGAACTATAGTGTTTATTAGAACTATATATTTCTACTTCTTTTCCTAAAACAATAATATCCTGTTCTTCAATAAAAATATCTTTCTTTGGGAGTATTGTGCGAAAAAAGTTTTGTAATTTAAAATTGAGTTTATTATATTCTTGAAATGTTATTGGCTTCTTAAATTCATAAGATAAATATTGTTTAACAGAAAAGCTTAGTATTCTATTGAACTCAACTTTCTGTTGCCAACTTCTTGAACTTTTAAGTATTGTATTGTTATCTATTTCTATATTTAAATTAGTATCAAATTGTTCTAAATCAACAGAAAAGTTCTCTTTTCCTTTTTCAGTATAATTATCATTAATTTTAAAAGAACCTAACCAATGTTCAAAATATGAAAATCTAACACTTCCTTTATTAATTTGAATATTATCAATATCATTTAACCATTCTCCAAAAAACAAGGTACTTATTAGTATCTCTCCTTTTTTGGTTGATAAACTACTACCTTGTATGATATTGATAGTATCATTATTATTATAACATTGACTAGCAGTAAATTTTTTACCTTCAGCTGTTTGTCCATATACTGTAAAAGGCTTTTGATTTTGATTTAAACAAATAATGAATATTTCTATTGGAGTAGAAAGGTTGATAAATTTTATCTTTATACCATTTGAATTTGAAACATACAACTTTCCAGATAATCTTAGATTATTATCAAATAAGTTTTCTTGATTATCAAAACTAAAAAATATATCACTTTCAAACTCTCTCATATTTAACCTCTAACTTGAATAAATAATTTCTTAGATAGCTTAAACATTCATTACTCATTCTCAACCTCATACAAAAGAAGTTCTATCATATTATCTAAAATTTCATATTCACCTTTAGGATACCAAATAGGAAAAATCATATGTTCAGTTAGAAATTTTTCTTTTATAATTAAATCTTCTGATTTTTCAGGACTACTTAGAAAAGCGTAATGTCTAGGTATTTTTCTTTCTTCTTCTTGTTCAATTATAGTTTTAAATAATTGCATTGTTCTATCATTTTCAAGACTACAGCCTAAAAACAATAATGTTGCATTTTTGTAAATCTTAGATAAATTTTCAGGAAGAGGTTTTTGAAAATCAATATTTCCACTATAGTCTAAATATGCACTTTCATATTCACTTTTTGTAAATATTCTTGAATTTGTATCATTAACTGAACCATGTAGTTTTAAAAGGTAATCGTCACCTTTTGCAAAACTTCTATGAAATTCTTTATCTTCATTCCCATGTACAATTGTTAACATTTTCCCATGGTTTGAAAATACTTTTTCTATTAATTTGTCAAAATTAGTTGTTACAATTGTTCCATTTGTTATTCTTGGTAAAATATTTATTATTCCTATTGGTTTTTTAGAATTTTCTGCAAATTTAAAATCAATTTTTGAATTAAAATTTTCTTTTCCTAATTGTTCAGATAAAAATTCTGCTACTTCTTCATATTGTGCTTTCTTTAAAAATATCAATACTTCAGATTCTTTACTAATCTCTTTTGCTAATTCAATAAGATAAGAAGCCCAAATTTTATATCCTGAAGCAACCGATAACCCAGAACCGATAAAAGGAACTATTTTATTCTTTTTTATAACTTTAACCAATTCGTTAAAATTATCTTTACTACTTTTTATTGAAAGTAAATCTTTTTCATATGACTGTTTCCATAATTCAAATTCATTATCATAAGATTCTTTTTTTAATTCTTTTAATACTTCTGAAGCATTAATAGAAGAAAATTTCTCAAAAAAACTATCACCTATATATTTTTGATTAATATATTCTTCAAATTTATTTGCTAAATTTAACACCATATTAAACCCTAACCTCTCCAGTAAGTAGTTTTTGAATTAAACCTTTTTTTAGTTCTTCGATTACATTTACATTTTCTTTTAAATTTTCTATTTTATTATCAACGGTTGAAAGAATTTCTGCTATTTGTTTTTGTTCTTTAATGGGTGGAATTATAAACTTTATATTTTTAAATATTGACATTCCTACTAAGTTTGCCATTGCTCCACCCTGAGTATTATCGACAATTAACGATTGTATTTTATCTGACTCAAATTGATATTTAAAAAATGTATCATTAATTACAAAATTATTTAAAGTTAATTTTAAAAGAGCTTGATTAATAATTCCTTTTTTATAGTTATTTGATATTTGTACAATTTTACCTATCGTCCCTGAACAACTAATCAAAAAATCATTTTCTTTAACTTGAAAAGCTTCCATTTCATTATATTTTTCTTCAGTAATAAAATATTGTCCTAATGATAAATCTTTAGATATAGCATTCTTTTGTTCATAAACTTTATAACCATTTGGAACAAATATGTCTTTTTTTAAAGCTCCACCAAAAGGTCCTCTTCTTATACCTTTAGTAATACAAATATCTTCTAATGAAATTTCTTCCCAACTTTTAGGAATTTTACCAAATTCACTATCTTTAAACTCTGTGTGACAGATTCCCTCTGTGAAAAGTTTTTGAATTAAACCTTTTTTTAGTTCTTCGGTTACATTTACATTTTCTTTTAAATTTTCTATTTTATTATCAACGGTTGAAAGAATTTCTGCTATTTGTTTTTGTTCTTTAATGGGTGGAATTATAAACTTTATATTTTTAAATATTGACATTCCTACTAAGTTTGCCATTGCTCCACCCTGAGTATTATCGA
>JAGOIF010000122.1 GCA_017995775.1 Aliarcobacter sp. | reverse complement strand
ATATTGTTTATATAAAAGGAGAATATCCTTTTATAAGTTTTTCGCAAGGAAGAGCAACTACAAACATCTTTAAATGCTTAAAAGAAGAGATAACTTTAGATGTGAGAAGTGTTTTAAATGAAGTTCAAAAAGATAAAAAATATAGAGCTACTCAGTTTAGGTCAGTTACACTTTTTGATACTTATTTAAAATATGTAAGAGTTATAATAGTTCCAATTCAAAATGAAAAAAATGATGATTGGTTTTATGCTTTATATTTTCAAAGTGAAGATATTCAAAACTTAAAAGGGTATATAACTCAAAATGAAAATGATAATGAAACAATTGCAAGTTTAACAAGTGAACTTGAAAGAACAAAATCTCATTTACAAAATGTAATTGAAGAACTTGAAACATCTTATGAAGAGATGCAAAGCTTAAATGAAGAATTAAGCTCTTCAAATGAAGAACTTCAAAGTTCAAATGAAGAACTTGAAACTACAAATGAAGAGTTACAAAGTACAAATGAGGAACTTCAAACAGCTTATAGTGAATTAAAAGTTTTATATGATGATAAAGAGTATAGAGCAAAACAACTTGAAGATATGACTTCAAAACTAAAATTCCAAACTGAAGATTTAAGAAAACAAAAAGAGTTAACAGAAGCCATTATTAATACAACTCCAATTGCAATAATTATGACAGATACAACAGGAAAAATAAATTTTGCAAATACAAATGCCCAAAATTTATTTAAATTAACAAAAAAAGATATTCTAAATAGATATATAGATGGTGCATATTGGAATATATTAGATATAAATGGTGTTGAAATTGAGTCTCAACATTTAATTGTTGATATTATAAAAAGAACCTATGAAACAGTAAAAGATATAAAATATTCTATGGAAACAGGTGAAAAATATAGAATCTTAGTTTCTGTTAGTGGTTCACCAATTTTTGATGTAAAAGGTGATTTTGTAGGAATAGTTTTTAGTTTAGAAGATATTACACAAAAACATTTGATGCAAGAACAAATAAGTAAATATAAAGATAATGACTCAATTGGTGAAAAAATTGAACAATCTTTTGAAAAAATCAAAACAGCAGGTATTCTAAACTCTTCGGTTGATCAGTTTAATTTACTTCAAATTGCTATGCTTGATATTTCTACAAATTTAAAAAATATGATTTCTGAAGCTACACTTTTAAGTTCAAATATTACAAATAATCAAGATAAAAAAGTAGTTCAAGAGTTAGGTATTCAGTTAAATAATCTTCTTTTAAATATGAATACTTTTATCAATGGAAATTTAGTTTATTATAATGATATGTATATTTATAAAAAACTTGATTTTGTAAAATTACTTAAAAAAAGTATTGATTTATTTACATACTCTTTTGAACAACATGATATTAAAATAAAAGTATCAATTGATGAAAATTTGTCAATTATGGCAAATCCAAAAGAGTTGGTTTTATTTACAATAAAATTAATTGAAGCCATTATATCCTCAGAAGTAAAGAATTTTGAGATAGATTTAATTGATAAAAAATTAGTATTGAAAACAGAGGAAAAAGAGTTTAATCATATTACAATGGATATTTTCATTAAACATTATAGTAGTGAAACATTAAGTGAATTATTCGAAAATCAAATAATAGAAGTAGAAATAAAGAGTTAATATGTCAAAACCAAAGTTTTTAGTAGTATCAGAACAACAAAGTGTTTTTAAACTTTATGAATTACTTTTTAAAGACTATTTTAGTGATGTTAAAAATTTATTAATAGAAGATTATGATTTTATTGAAACTATTGATTTTAATCAGTTTAATATAGTTTTGATTGATTTAAGTGGGAAAAAATATCTTTCTACATTAAATGAACTTTCAAAAAAGAATTTAAAAGGTGTTAAGATTATTTTAATAACACCACATGATTTAAACTTTTTTTCTCAAGTTTTAAATAATACAATGTTTTTTAATTTAATATTATCTAAACCTGTGGATATTTCAAGATTGCAATTTTTTATGAAAAATGAGTGTGAAAAAATTGAAAAAAGAAGTATCCTTGAAAAAAAGAATAACATTCTTGCAAAAGTTGTGGATTTACACCCTGCAAGAATTGCTGTTTATACAATAGATGGAGTTCTATTTTATGCAAATACAAGTTATTTACAAGCAAATGATTTAACTTTAAATCATATTGATAATCTTTTTTTCGATGATATAAGTCAATGTAATATAGGTTTTGCAACTATAAAAGACAAATTACAAATTACTAATACTTTTGTAACTCAAAGAGAAGAAAATAATCGATGGTTTGAATCTACATTTTATATCATTTCAAATGAGTTTATAATTCATAGTTGTATAGATATTACAGCTCAAAAACAAAAAGAGTTACAATTAGAACAATCAGCAATATTTTTTGAAAATAGTAATGAAGGAATAATTATTACTGATTCAAAAGGTAAAATAGTATCTATAAATAAATCTTTCTCAAAAATTACAGGATATAGAAAAGATGAAGTTATAGGGAAAAGTCCTTCTATTTTAAATTCTGGAATTCATGATAAACAGTTTTATGAAGGTATGGGGGAGAGTTTGAAAAATAATTCAGCTTGGCAAGGTGAAATTTGGAATAAAAGAAAAAATGGAGAGATATATCCAGCGTGGTTAAGTATTGCAAAAGCTGTAAATCCAAAGTATAATGAAGAGTTTTATATAGCAATTTTCACTGATATTACCTCTTTAAAAGAAGCAGATAGAAAATTACATTTTCATGCAAATTACGATATCTTAACAAAATTAGCAAATAGAGTTCAGTTTGAATCACACTTAAAAAGCACTATTGAATCGTGTAAAAGAAGAAATTCAAAAATTGCTTTGTTTTTTATAGATTTAGATAAATTCAAAGATGTAAATGATACTTATGGGCATACAGTTGGTGATGAGATGTTAAAAACTGTTGCAAAAATATTAGAACAAAGTATTAGAAAAGAGGATTTTATAGCAAGACTTGGTGGTGATGAGTTTGTTTTAATTATAAAAGATGTAAAAGACAATGAAGATATGTTGCATCTTGCACATAAAATAATTGAAAATATAAAAGAACCTATTGTTATATCTGATAAAGTATTTTTTATGAGTTTATCAATTGGTATATCAATTTTCCCAGACCATGGAAAAGATAGTGAAGATTTAATCAAAAACTCAGATGCTGCAATGTATGTAGTAAAAGAGAATGGAAGAAATGGTTATAGGTTATATAGTCAAGATATGACAGATAAAATTTCTTTAAAAGTAACTATTCAAAATGAATTGAAAATAGCAATTTCAAAAGATGAATTTGAAATGTATTATCAATCGGTAGTAGATATTAAGACAAATGAAGTAATTGGGGCAGAAGCTCTTGTACGATGGAATCATAAAAAAAGAGGAATTTTAACTCCTATACATTTTATTCATTATATAAATGAGGGAGGAATGAGTGTAGAATTTGGAGAATTAGTATTTAAAAAAGTTTTGCATGATATTCAAATAATAAATTCTAGATTAAAAAGTGAAGAATTTAAAATTGCAATAAATATATCTCCTGAATATTTTTTCAAATATACTTTTGTTGATGATATAGTTGGTTATTGTAAAGATTTTTCTATAGATTCAAAACAAGTTGAGCTTGAATTACTTGAAACAAATATTATGAAAAATTCTGAAATTTCTCAGAAAAAAATAGAAAAATTACATGAAAGTGGATTTGATATTTCAATTGATGATTTTGGAACAGGATATTCATCATTGAGTTATTTAAAGAATTTCAAAGTAAATAAATTAAAAATAGACCAATCATTTATCCGAGATTTTTTAGAAGATAATAGTGATAAAGCAATAGTTCAAGCTATTATAAATCTTGCAAATATTTTTAATTTAAAGGTTCAAGCAGAAGGTGTTGAAACAAAAGAACATGAACAATTGCTTCAATATTTAAATTGTAATTTAGCACAAGGTTATTTTTATAATAAGCCTCTCCCTTTAAATGTTTTTTTAGATTCTACACAAATGAAGAAAAATGAAGAATAGTATTTTAAAATATGAAGTTACACCCATTTCTTTGGAATATTTCAAACAAAGAAGTTTTGAAATTATTTTTGATGTATTCAATTGTATGAATAGTGTTGAAGATGATTTAGTAAAAGATTATATTTCAAGTATAGGAAATGAAGAGTTTTATGAATCGTTAAAATATCATAATGATGTGGTTTATAGTTCATTATTAACTAAAAACTATGATCTAATGATAGATTTTTTTATTTGGAAATATAGTGTTTATCATAGTAGAAATATAGATTTAGATTGTTTTTTTAAAGAGTATGATTTCTGGAAAGAGTCTATTTTAAATCACTTATATCCTTCTCATGCTAGTGAAATAAATATAATGTATGACTATTTGATTTCAAATCATCAACATTTAAAAATAAAAGCTTTAAAAACAAAAAATATAATGCTAAATAAAGAATATCAAAGTTTATTTGATGAATTATTATCCAGTTTATTATCTGGACAAAAAGAACAATTTCATAATTTAGTAAAAAAAGATTTGAAAGAGTTTAATAATAATATTTTTTCATTTGTAGAAAAACTTATAAATCCTTTGATGTATGAAATAGGACAAATGTGGCAGTTAAATAAAATCAGTGTTGCAAAAGAGCATCTTTCTAGTTCATTAATTGATGAAGTTATAAATGATTTTATACAAAATAGTTTTGTTGATAATTCAAAAAAATTAGTGGCAATTACTTCAACTGTTGGTAATGAATTACATAACTTAGGAATAAAAATAGTTGGTAAATTTATTGAAACTTACGGATATAGTGTAAAAAATATAACTTCTAAAATATCAACAAAAGAGTTAATAAATTCAATTTATGATCTAAAACCAAATTTAGTAGTCTTGTCTGTAACACTTCCTTCTAATGTTGCAACATTACAAGAAATAGTAAAAGAATTAAAGAGTGATTATAATCTTTTTAATGGATTAGTTGTTGTGGGAGGACAAGGATTATTTAATAGTAAACAAAATATTTTGATAAAAGAAGCTGATTTATGCTGTGAAACGTTAGATGATTTAGATAATTTTCTTAAAAAGATAAATACTAACTAAATAATATATATTAATAACTCAACTTTCGCACATAAAAAATCATTAATTTCTTAATTGTGCAAACTTAGCCTTTTTTATAGAAAATATACTGACTTTATTATCCATTCACTTCGATAATATAAGCCATCACATAAAAAATCTCTTTTTTTTGAGGTTTTAAAATAAGTTGGTAAATTTAATTTTAATAACTTGGTAT
>JAGOIF010000121.1 GCA_017995775.1 Aliarcobacter sp. | reverse complement strand
CTGGTCATTTCAGATGTTGAAATAAAAGCATTTTCAAACTCTTCTAAGGCAAAAGTTTCTAAATTATCTTTTTTTAACTCTTGTAAAATAGTTCGAGCAATATATCTAGCATTTTGCGCCACTTCCATAGAGTGTGTAAGACGTGAACGAATAGAAGCATTTAACTCCAAAGCAAAAACCTGAGTACGCTTTTGAAGCCTTCGTAAAGAAGCAGATGAAAGAATTCGACCTCTATCACTTTCAACTGTTATTTCAATATCTCGTGAAGGATAAAATTCTCTATCTAGGGTGAATTTTTCTTTGTAATTTATCATAATAGTTACTTTTTATTACTCATCTTTATGTCGTCTTCCATTAAAAAGAAGAACATCATAAAGTCTTATTTTTTCTTTTGTATTTAAAATCATATATTCGATTCCATCAATTACGCTCATAGTTGAAACCAAACCTTTGCTTGTTTTCTTTTCACCGTTTTCTAAATGAACGATAATTGAAGGTATTTTTCTTTGCATTGCTACATTTAATTGATCAAAAAATTCGCAAGATATCGGTGTGTACATTTTTTAGCCCTTAAGTGTTTTTATGGAATATAGCTTTGTTTGCTTTTTATAAATGAAGTTGTATAAAATATTTCTCTTAAAAATAAAAACAAAGAAGTAATCAAAGAAAGCATTGCAAGTATGAAAAGAACAGCTATGAAAAGTGAATCTTTAAAATTAAATATTGCACTTAAAAACATAGTAACTATAACCATAGCAATTAGTAATCCAGTAGATGTACAAAAAAGTATGGCAAGATTTGTGTTTTTCATTCTCATTGTAAGGAACTTTCTTCTTTGAGCAAATTTCAAAGTTTCCTTTTCATCTCTTAAAATATTTTGGTCTTCGTATTTATCTAGTTTATCAACTTTGTCAATTATTCTTGAAAGTCTTCCTGTAAAAACATTTAATAATCCAGCAACTCCTGCTAGTAAAAAAACTGGAGCTACTGATAATTGAATAAGTTGCGATACGCTATTTACGCTATTTACATCTAATGCACTGAACATATTTTCTTCTTTATTTTATATTGCATTTATTGCTAAATTTACATTTTAGAAATTTTATAAGCATATAAATGAAGTATAAAACAATACCAATTTCAAATACTTTATATAATATTTCCAAAATATTACCTATTTTGCTTCATCAATAATTCTTAAAAGTTGCTCTTGAGCTTTTTGTGCAAGGTCTATTAAATCAGGGTTTATATCATCAACTAATTGAACCAAAGAATTCATAGCGATTAAAGTTTGTCCATTTTGTCTGTAAACAGAAATTTTACAAGGCATAATAATAGATAAAGACATATCTTCACTTAATAAACTTTCAGCAAAAACAGGATTACAAACATCAAGAATTTGACACTCATTATTAAAGTCTATTCCTTTTGATTTTAAGGTCTCTTTTATATTATGAATATGTAATACACCAAATTTATATTTTGAAGCTACTTCTTGAATTGAATCAACTACTTCTTGAACACTTTTACCTGATATTTCTATGTACTGCACTATTTTTCCTTTTGTTTTTTCTAAATATACGTGATTATAACTAATTAATTTTTATATACTAATTTGATTTAATTTCTTTTGCCTTAACTTCGTTTTTACCAATAAACTCTTTTTCATTTGCATTTGAAACAATAAGTTTTGCTATTGTATCTGTTGTAACTGCCACATCGTGAGTTTGTGATGCAATTACTGCATTTTTTTGAGTTTGCTGATCAAGGTTGTTTATTGCATCATTTATTTGTTCAATTCCAGTAAGCTGTTCTTTGCTTGACATCTCAATATCAGAAATTAGATTTATTGTATTTGTAATGTTTTGATTTAATTCTTTATAACCAGTAATCATATTATTTGCAATATTTTTACCATCATTTGCTTTTTTTGTAGCATTTTCAACTATATTTTTTATCTCACGAGCTGCTTCTGCACTTCTATTTGCAAGATTTCGCACTTCTGCAGCAACAACAGCAAATCCACGTCCAGCTTCTCCAGCAGTTGCTGCTTCAACAGCTGCATTTAATGAAAGAATATTTGTTTGAAATGCTATTTGATCTATTACACTTATTGCTTCATTTATAGAATTTACTTGAATGTTTATTTCTTCCATAGCAACTGTTGTTTGATTTGCTAAATTTTCTCCATCTTGTGCAGATTTTGTAACACTATTTGAATAAGTTGCCATTTTTGCAATATTCTGTGTATTATTTCTGATATTTGAAGTAATTTGTTCTAATGCTGCTGCTGTTTCTTCAAGTGAAGCTGCTGCTTCATTTGAGCTAATATTTAATTTATCTACGTTTGAAAGAAGTAAATCTGAACCTTTATCCAGAGTTAATCCATTTGACTTATTTTCAACTAAGATATCATTTATAACATTAGCAAGACTATTCAATCCTACTGATACTTCTCCTAGATTATTTCCTGATATTCTATGTGAGAAGTTTAACTTTTGAAAAGAAGATAAAGCATCTGATATTTTATTTAAATCACCATCAACTTTTGTAGATACAATTTGAAATAAATCATTAATTCCATTCTTAAGTTCTTCGATTCCTTCGTTTTTAGTTGATGCAGTAATAGTTTGTTTCATAACTCCTGTTTTTGCAATTTCAATAGCTTTTTTAACAGCATCAATTACTTTTTTAGCCTCTGTTATATCTTGAGCAAATTTAACAACACGAGTTACTTTTCCATTGTTATTTTTTACTGGAGTATAAGAAGCTTGAATCCAAACTGAAGTACCATTTTTATGAATTCTTTCAAACTCATTTATTTGAGATTTTCCGTTTGCTAAATTATTCCAAAAATCAGCGTATTCTTTTGAACTTGTATAAGTTTTATCACAAAACATTCTATGATGATTACCAACTGTTTCTTTTAGTGTATAACCTAATACATTTAAGAAATTATCATTTGCATGCAATATGGTACCATCTGGTTTGAATGATATAATTGCAAAGTTTTCCTCCATTGCAGTTAATCTTCCAGTATCTTCTTCTGTTTTTCCAAAATTGAACATAATAATATTCCTTTTTTTTGTTATTTATTATTTTATCACGTATAATATATCTGCTTGAATTATATCTTAAAGTAGAGTATTTCTGTAGTCTTTTATTGTTTGTTCGTATGAAAGCAATAGAAAATTATGATTCAAAAAGTTTGAATCATAATTAAAATATTTTGTTTATAAAAATTATATTTTATAAATTTTTATAAAAAGCCAGTTTTTTCACTTCAAGTTTATCAAACATAGTAAGTATATTTTTGTAATCTTGTTTAAAAGTTCTGTTTATTAAAAGCTCTTTTCCTTCTAAAATATTTACAGCTTTTTGAATTTTTTCTTCACCATAAACATTAAAAAGTGCCTCTTCATAATCTTCCCAATTTAACTCATCATTTTGCATTCTAATAAGTTGTGCTACAAGATGACCAAGGCTATTATTTGAAAATTCTAAGATTTGTAAAGCATCATCATACTCTTCTAAAAGTAAAAGCATTTGAGCTTTGAAATCTTGCATTGTAAAGTTTTCTTCAAAAATAACTCCAATGTAAAGTTGCATATTTAAAGAATCATCTAAACTATCAACCGTATCTAAAATATCGTTTATATCGTATTTTTCAAAGTTTAAAACCATATCACGGATTAGTTTTCCATTGTTTTTATTGTTATAAATCATGTCATCTATTGGATAAACTTCTGAAAAACCTGGGATTATCATTTGACATGAATAAAAACCTAAATATGTATATTCTCTTAAATACATCTCTTTGTCTTGAGCAGCTAAAATATCTAATAAATAAGCATATTCATCAGCGCTTCCATTTCCAGCATAATTCCAAGGTGCGTATTCATAACTTTTTTTAGCACTTAAAAAAGGAAAACCAATTTTTCCATTTGAGTCTATAAAGTGAGCTTCGATATTAAAACTATCACTTACTAAATCCATATCAAAAGTAGGGATTTCAAAGGCATCAAGGTTTGTTAAATCTCTTCCTTGCATAAGTTCTGTCATTGTTCGCTCTAAGCTTACTTCCAAAATAGGGTGCGCACCAAAAGATACAAACAGTGTTGAGTTTTTTGGATTTATAAATGATATTGCAGTTACAGGAAAAACTCCACCTAAACTTGAATCTAAAACTTCTATAATATATCCCATTTCTCTTAAAGCTATTAAATCTTCATAAACTTTAGGAAACGATTTTACGATTTCCTCTGGAAATTTAGGAAGAGAAAGTCCTTCTTTTATTATTTTTATTTTTACATATCTTTCAAATATCTCACTTAAAGCTTGAACTTTTGCTTCATCTGCTGTGTTTCCAGTTGCAAGTCCGTTGCTTACGAAAAGATTACTAAGAATATTTATTGGAATATATGTTTTTTCATTTGTTGTTTGATTTATAAAAGGAAGTGCTACTATTTTGTCCATATAATCGCTATTAAAATCAATTAAATCTTTTGGTTCTAACTCACCGTTTGGATTATAGATTTTTTTAAGTTTTGCGTTTAAATAATCCCCATCAAAATCAAAAGCAATTTCATCGGGAAAGTATTTTCTGTTTGGAGTATAAAAATCAATAAATACATTGTTTGTTTGTAATCTTTCGATATATTCACCATAAGCGCTGGCAATCGAAGCATCTGAAATGATACCTTTTCCATTTGTATAAATATGATTTGGAGCTTCTGTTGAAGCTAGATTTACAGAAAAACAGTTTTTTAAAGGATGTTTTTCTTGTGAAAAAGTTGTTTCTATTCCTACATCTACTAAAACAGCTTTTAGTTTATTGATTGATTCTTCAAGTGAAGAGTTTTTTGATAATAAATTCATTTGATTATTTTTTCTCGATTCATATTAATTTTTTCTGTATAAAGGTTTAGATTATAGCTAAAAAAAATTATATTCTAAGAATAGGGCGTAATTATTGGCTACAATACGAAATCAATGTAAAAAAAATATAAAGGTTTATAAATGGCAAAAGGTAAAAAAACAATAATCAAAGAAATCAAAAAAATAGATGATGAAATATTATTAATAAACGGAAAAGAGTATGTAATTGTTGAAGACACGCAAAATATTGAAACAGCAACAACAATGAAAATTTCATCAAATGGAAACAGAATTTTAAGATTTGAAGATGAAAAGAAAAAAGCAACAATTGATGTAAAAAGAGATATTGACATAGTTAAATATTCATTTGTAGATGCAAGTAATGCTAAGAAATTTGCAAAAGGTTATGACAAAACAGTAATCACAAAAGATGATAAAAGAGAAGAGATAGGAAATGCAAGTTCATTTAAAAAAGCAAGAAAAATCATAAATACATATATCTCAAAAGATGGTGT
>JAGOIF010000120.1 GCA_017995775.1 Aliarcobacter sp. | reverse complement strand
CTAAAACTCAAGATATTGCTTTGCAAACAGATACTCTTTCAAAAGAGATTGTAAAAGAAGTTTTAGAGAAAAGATTTATAGGAAAAAATGAAATAATAGATAATATAAACTCAAAATAGTAGATAAAAGAACCTTGGATTGAGTTTTAAACAAAATCTTTAAAAACAATTATATAGTTGGCAATCCAATATATGATTCTTAACCTAATCTTAATAGATGCTATTATATCCTTTTGCTGATATATCATACATTAATTACCAAAATCTTTTGTAGTATAATATCTTTTTTAATGCACATATTTTGTCTATATACTAAGTCAAAATATGTACATTATTTCTAGTATCATTAAAATAAAAAAGGAAAATGATGTCAACTACTAACTTGTCACTATTTTTTCAAAAATATAATTTAACTAATTCTCAAAGTGAACTAGTAAGTAAACTAGAAGCTTTTATTGATGCTCCTAATTCTTCACAAAATATATTCCTTTTAAAGGGATATGCAGGAACTGGTAAAACATTTATTACAAAAGGTTTGACCGAATATTTAAAAGAAATACGAAGAACATTTATTCTTGCAGCTCCAACTGGAAAAGCTGCAAAAGTTATTGCAAATAAAACTCAAAATGAAGCATACACTATTCATAAAACTATCTATTCGACAAATGATGTAAAAGAATACAAAGAAAATGAAAATGATAAAACTTTTAAATTCTATTTCGATCTTAGAGTAAATGATTACCCTAATAACACTATTTACATTATTGACGAAGCATCAATGATATCTAATGTTTATGGTGAGCCTGAATTTTTTAGATTTGGAAGTGGGTTTTTATTACAAGATTTATTAAAATATATCAATATAGATTGTAATGATCACAATAAAAAAATCTTATTTATCGGAGACAATGCTCAGTTACCACCAATTGGAATGAATTTTTCTCCTGCATTAGATGTTCAGTATTTAAAACAAACTTTTAATTTGTTAGTTAATGAATATGAACTAACAGAAGTAGTTAGACAAAAATCTGATAGTGGTATTTTAAAAAATACAGTTCCAATAAGAAAATCACTTGCCAATCAAACATTCAATCAATTAGATATAGCTACAAATTATAATGATGTTTCTCATGTAGAACACGCAGATTTTTTAAATACTTATTTAACACAATGTAATAATAGAATCGATCAAGATACCATTGTAATTGCATTTTCAAATGCCTCAGTTAAAGAGTACAACGATAAAATCAGAGAACATTTTTTTCCAGCTAATGCAAATAATATTATAGTAAATGATAAAGTATTAGTTGTTTCAAATAATGCAAACTATGAAATCTTTATTTCTAATGGTGATTTTGGAATTGTTCAAGAGGTCTCTTATAAACCTGAAGTAAAACAGATAGTTACAAAAAATGGCATTATTAATGAAACATTGTATTTTAGAGATGTTACAATTTTATTCTATAGTCTTAATGGAATACCTTATTCAATCAAATGTAAAATCATTGAGAATCTATTGTACTCTGATAAACCAAATCTTAGTTCAAATGAACACAAAGCATTATATGTAGACTTTATGATGAGACATCCCCATTTAAAAGCAAATACTAAAGAATGGAAAGATGCGTTAAAAAAAGACCCTTATTTTAATGCTTTAAAAATAAAATTTGGATATGCAATTACTTGTCATAAAGCTCAAGGTAGTGAATGGAAAAATGTATTTTTAAATTGTAAAACTCATCAAAGTGTATTAAGTCAAAGCTATTTTAGATGGATATATACAGCAATTACAAGAACTTCTGAAAAATTGTTTACACTTGATGAACCTCATTTTACACCATTTACTAAAATGCAACAACATAATATTCCTCTACAACAGCCTATTGAAACTAAAATAGTAGATGAAAGTATTAATCATGAATCCTCAGTACAAACTGCTTTATCAAGATCTATAGAAGATGCAATATATTTAGAAACGAAAATATTATTAGACCAAAGCGATATAAAGATTACTGATACAACACATAATCAATATTGTGAACAATATACTCTGGAATACAACAATGAAACATGCAGAATAAAAATTAATTATAATGGTAAGAATAAGATTACTAAAATATCTGCAATTGAAACAAATACTCTGGCAAAACTTGCTGAGTTTTCATTAAAGCCACTAGAAAACAAAACACTATTTCTGACTAATATAACAGAAAATAAAAATCAATTTATATTTGCCGAAAATTTTTTAGAAGAATATTACAATGCAATTTTAAATGTTATCAATAATCATAATATCGAAATCATACAAATAGAACATTTTAATTATTTAGAAAGATATACATTTAAACAAAATAATGAAGTTTCCATAATAGATTTTTATTATAATGGAAAAAAACAATTTACTCGTTCACAACCACAAAATAATTCATCAATTGAATTAAGTAAATTGATATTATCTCTTTTAAATTAGTTGGTTAAAATGTCTGAAATTGAAGAATATACAACTAAAAAAGTTTTTGAACTTAGAAAAAATAAACAGTTAAGTGATGCATATAAAATAGCTTCGCACCTCTTTACAAATGATCCAAATGATGAATGGACTCAAAAAGCTTATGCTTGGGTACTTATTGATATTATCAAAATTGAATCAACTAAAAACTTGGAGTTAGCAAAAAACTTTTTTAATCAATTGAATTCTATAAACTTTGTTACGCATGATGATATTTTATCTAAGCAGATTGAGCTATTAAAACCAAAATTAGATTCTGGTTATACACAAGTTCAGCAAGCTGAGCAATTAAGCAAAAATGGTAAACATCAAGATGCATTAAACATATTTCAAAATATGAAGCAAACAGGTAATTTAAATATTAGTCATCATGAGTCATATGGATGGATTTTATACAGATATGTTAAAGCATTTGAAAATACTCTAACTATTGATGCTCTTAAAAAAATATTATTTGAATATTTGAATCTAAAAAATGAAAAACCCTCTTTATTACATTCAATGATATTGCAAATTGCAGTTCATTATTCATCTACACATAAAGATTTTGATATTTTCAAATTTTTCCAAATCTGGAATCCTAAATACTTACAAAGTGATGATCTTCAAAAACAATATCATGAAGGAAAAGAATTTCCATCTTTATTAAGTAGGCTTATTAAAGTAATTATTAACAATCAGACGCCGTATGATATTAACTATTTAATCCATGAAATTGGAAATGAAAATCTTATTATAGAGAGTATTAGAGAAACATTTTTTTGGAAAATTTTTCAAGCACATAAAGAAAATCAATTTAATTTTATGTGGAGCATTCTAAATTATTATGTAAATACATACTCTAATTATGGTCCATCTCACTGGCACTCTGAAATTTTGAAACTTGCAGAAAGATATATGGTCGAAGATAACCAATGGAGATTTTATGAGTTTATCAAAAATTGGAATATTCAAAACTTTACAAATGATGACTGGAAAGAAGAAATAAATGGTGAATACACCAACAAACCCCTTGCATTAAAATCTCTAAAAAAACTATTTGAAATTCTTAAATCATCAAATAAATATCAAGAAGATATTATTTGGATACTTAATTTATATCAATATGCTCTAAAAAAGCTAGATAATGACATTTGGCTATTAAGGGAATATACAATACTACTTAATAAAGCAAATAAAACAGATGAAGCTATTGAAATCTATAAAAATATTATTCTAGAATTAAGTGATCAAGCATATGCTTGGCATGAATTTGCAAATATATTCAAACATAGAAATAAACTTTTATCTATTTCTATGTTATGTAAAGCGATTACGATTCAACCTAATGAAGATTTTTTAGGAGAGATTAGACTTGATTTAGCAGAATTATTATTGGATAATGAACAGTTAAAAGAAGGACTTATTGAATTAACAAAATACAAAAAACATAGAGAAGAAAAAGGCTGGAAAACACCAGAAAGATTTAAAATACTATTTTCTAAAGTATCAGATATTGAATGTTCTTCACTAGACAATAAAACTTTTTATGAATCTTCTAAACTTAAAGCAGAAGAATACATCTTGTCCAATATTCCTTCAACTTATGTAGTTTTATATGAAACATTTAAAAATAAGGAAGGAAAAGAAAGATTAATCTTTACAGATTTTAAAGATATTGAATTTGTTACTAATAGAAAAAAATCTCACTCTCTTGTTAATGCTAAAAAAAATGATATTTTCGAAGCTAAATTACATTATGACAATGCGAATCAAAGATATTTAGTTTTAAAAATAGAAAAATCACTCCATACAATAGATAAAATAATTGATAATGCACAAGAAGAAATAGCCATCGTTGACCATATAAATACTCAAAAGAAACTATTCCATTATGTTATAAATTCTAGACAAGATGGCGTTATACACTTTGATCAAACTACATTGCGACCAGAAATTGGGAATTTCATAAAAATAAAGTATTACTCATCTAATGATAAAAAAAGCAATAAAACAAAAATCAATATCTTGAAAATTGAACTTACTTCAGAAATTAAAAGTTCTTTACTAAAAAGTACAACCGGTGAACTAAAATTAAAATATAAAGAGGGAAGCCTAACTTATGACTATGACGAAATTATAGATGATCAAATTGATATCGACATAAGAAGACCTGATTTTGCATTTATAAATGATTACTATGTACCTAAATATTTATTGGAAAAAAACAATATAACTTCTAATACAGAAGTTAAAGTAAACATATTATTTAATGGTGAAAAGTGGAATGTTTATAAAATTGAAAAAATTTAGTTTTAGTTTCAATAGACAAAATATGACTATATATTTCTTTAAAATACTCTCAATATTATAAGATGAGGAAAATATGGAAACTATTGAAATAGAAACTAATTGGTGGCAAAGAGAATCACTTCAATTCTATTATGGTTAATGGTAAAAATTTCTCCAATAAAAACCCAAACCATATTTCATTATCAAAACTTATATTATCATCATCTAATTGTAAACTCTTTGATAACTCTTGCAACTCTTTTGAATAATCTTTATTTGTTACTTTTTGGATATTATAAACAGTATCATACTTTATAAAATCACTATGAAATTTGTTGATTTCTATAAAAATCAAATCTATTACTTTGTCTA
Source organism: Aliarcobacter sp. (assembly GCA_017995775.1). Taxonomy (GTDB): domain Bacteria; phylum Campylobacterota; class Campylobacteria; order Campylobacterales; family Arcobacteraceae; genus Aliarcobacter. The sequence goes on along the minus strand of JAGOIF010000120.1, from coordinate 264 downwards.
TATCATCTTTATAAAAATTTACTATTTCTAATATTACTTTTGCTTTTACAAAATCCAAATCATCTACTTCATTTAAATATTTATCAATATTTTCAAAATTATCTTTAGATTTTTTAACAGCAAGTAATACTTGCAAATCTAAAATATTGCTAGGAGCTTCTAATCTATTTTTAAATTTATCCAAAATAGATTCTGAAATTTCTGGATATTTTTCAAATGACTCAAATGCAATTTTCAATAAACTCTCATCATAATCTTGAAAAG
>JAGOIF010000119.1 GCA_017995775.1 Aliarcobacter sp. | reverse complement strand
GCTTCTGGTGATTGGCTTCTTAAATAATATGTTGATTTAAGTCCTAACTTCCAAGCTAATGTATAGATTTCATGTAAATGTTTTCCACTTGCTTTATCTAAGCTCATGAAAATATTTGTAGATTGACCTTGGTCTATCCATTTTTGTCTAATTGCTGCTGCTTTAATAACTTGTAATTGATCTATTTCAAAAGCAGGTGTATAATAATTCCACGTTTCAGGAGATAGTTTCGGAGCAACAACAGGAATCAATCCTGATAAATTCTCTTCAAACCATTTTCTTTTATAAACAGGTTCAATCGCTTGAGTAGTTCCCACTAAAATAGAAATTGAAGATGTTGGAGCAACTGCCATTAGGTAACCATTTCTCATTCCATCTTTTTTTACTTTTGCTCTTAGACTATCCCAGTCATATCCTGCATCAAATAAATCTTTGCTAATAAGTGCATTTACAGCTTGAGGAGCATGATCGTGAGGCATAATACCTTTTGACCAGTTTGAACCTTCATAAGTAGCATAAATACCTTTTTCTGTTGCTAAATTTGAACTTGACTTAATTGCATTATATGAAATTGATTCCATAATTTCATCTATTTTTTTGAAGTGTTCGTTTGAACCCCATACAAGTTTATGTTCTGCTAACATTTCAGCTTCACCCATAACACCAAGACCTATACTTCTTGATTTTAAGTTTGTTGCTTTTACTTTTCTTAATGGATAAAAATTTAAATCTATAACATTATCAAGCATTCTAACTGCTATTGGAACAACTCTTTCTATGTCTTCTTTTGTATTTATTCTTGATAGGTTTACAGATGCAAGATTACAAACTGCTGTATCTCCATCAATTTTTTCTTTTTCAACAATAAAAATTCTTTTTCCATCTACACTATCAAGTGCTGTTACTTTATTTGCTTTTTTAGTAATTCCACCATCAACTACAATTAACTCTTCTTCTTCATAAGTTTTTATAGTTCCATCTACAAATTCAAATTTGATTTTATAGTGGTTTGGACTTGTGTTTTGAAAAATCTCTGTACAAAGGTTTGAGCTTCTAATAAGTCCAGCATGTGCATTTGGATTTGCTCTATTTGCTGTATCTTTGAAACATAAAAATGGGCTTCCAGATTCAAAATATGAAGTTAAAACCTTTTTCCATAAATCTTTTGCTTTCATTGTATTTTTTGTTATATTTTCATCATTTTCGTATGCAATATATTTTGCTTTAAACTCATCGCCAAAACATTCACTTAAATCTTTTACTTCATAAGGATCAAATAAAGTCCAGTAAGAATCTTCTAAAACTCTTTCCATAAATAAATCTGTAATCCATAAAGCAGGGAATAAATCGTGTGCTCTTCTTCTTTCTTCACCTGAGTTCTTTTTAAGGTCAATAAAGTCAATAATATCCATATGCCAAGGCTCTAAATATACTGCAATTGCACCTTTTCTAGTACCTAATTGATCAACAGCTAAAGCTAAATCATTTGTGATTTTTAGAAATGGAACTGTTCCACCAGCTGCACTTTTATGGTCATCAATAACACCACCTAAAGATCTGATTTGATTCCAATCCCATCCGATTCCTCCACCAAATTTTGATAGAAGTGCCATTTCCTTATAACCATCGAAAATTCCTTCGATATTATCAGGGCTTGAACCAATATAACATGAAGATAATTGATGTCTATTTGTTCTTGCATTTGATAGTGTTGGAGTTGCAAGCATTACTTCAAATTTAGAAATAACATCATAGAACTCTTTTGCACATTGTTGTTTATTTGTTTCATCTTGAGCTAAAAACATTGCAATTGCCATAAACATTTGTTGTGGTAATTCTATTGGATCAGCATTTTTATTTTTGATTAAATATCTATCGTATAAAGTTTTAATTCCTAAATAGTTAAATAAAAAGTCTCTTTCAGGTTTAATATATGAATTTAAATCATCTAAATCATAACCCGTACCTAAATTTGGTATTAATCTTCCAGCATCTTTTCCATATTTTAAATAATCTCTTAAATGACAATATGGCTCACCTTTGATTCCATGAGTTGATTTTCCAACTCTATGATATAAATCAAAGATAAATAATCTAGCAGCAACAAATGTCCAATGTGGTACATCAATATCTATTTTTTCAACAGCCGTTTTTATTAATGCATCTTGAATATCAGAAGAGCTCATTCCATCAATGAATTTTATTTGAGCATCTAACTCTAACTCACTTTGTGAAACTCCATCTAAATCAGCAGTTGCATCAATAGTCATTTTTTGGATTTTTGTAATATCCAAAATCTCTTTACGACCGTTTCTTTTTTTAATCATTATTCCCATTGATACAGCCTTTTATTTAAAAACTCTATTAAAAATAGCGTCTACATTTTTTGTGTAATAATCAAAATTAAAACACTCTCTAATTTTTTCTTCACTTAAACTTGCTCTTAATTCATCATCTGCCAATAAATATTGAAGATATAAAGACTCACCTTTTTCGTTTGTAGTTGATTTTCCTTGTTGGATTTCTTCCCAAACTTTCATTGCATTTCTTTGAACGATTCTGTATGCATCTTCTCTACTTACACCTTGTAATGGAAGTTCTAATAATACTCTTTGAGAGAAAACCAATCCACCTGTTAAGTTAAGATTTTTCATCATATTTTCAGGCATTACTGATAAATTTGCAATAACACTATTCATTCTATGTAACATAAAATCAGATGTAATAAATGCATCTGGTAACCAGAATCTCTCCGTTGATGAGTGAGAAATATCTCTTTCATGCCAAAGTGCAACGTTTTCCATTGCTGGTGCTACATATGCTCTTATCATTCTTGCAAGTCCAGTTATATTTTCAGTTAAAATAGGATTTCTTTTATGTGGCATTGCAGACGAACCTTTTTGACCAACGGCAAAATACTCTTCACATTCATAAACTTCTGTTCTTTGTAAATGTCTTACTTGAACTGCGAATTTTTCAATTGAAGATGCAATTAATGCTAAAGTAGTTGCAAGTCTTGCATATCTATCTCTATGAATTACTTGGTTTGAGCAAGGCTCACATTTTAAACCTAATTCAGCCATTGCATACTCTTCAAGTTCAAGTGGAGCGTGAGCAAAGTTACCCATTGCACCTGAGATTTGACCAACTGCAATTACTTCCATTGTTTGCTCTAAGTTAAGTAAATGTCTTGCCATTTCATCGTACCAAACTGCCAAAGTTAAACCAAAAGTAATTGGTTCACCGTGAATTCCATGGCTTCTTCCAACCATTAAAGTCATTTTATGTTCTAATGCTCTTTTTTTGATTGATTCCATTAGCATTTTTACATCTTCGATAATGATTTTTAACGAGTCTCTCATTTGAATAGCAACACCTGTATCAACAGCATCTGATGAAGTCATTCCATAGTGAAACCATCTTGATTCTTCACCTAAACTCTCACTTACACTTGTATTAAACGCAATTAAGTCATGTTTTGTAATAGCTTCGATTTCTTCAATTCTCTCAACTGAAAAAGTTGCATTTTTAATAATCTTTTCACAATCAGAATCAGGAATAAGTCCAAGTTTATTCCAAGCTTTTACAGCTGCTTTTTCAACTTCTAGCCACGCTGCATATCTTGCATGCTGTGTCCAATTTTTTGTCATCTCAACTCGTGCGTATCTTTCAACCATATAATGTCCCTTATAATCGTATTTCTATTTTTTTTGTTATAATATTCTTTAAAATGTTTCTAAAATTTTAATTTGCATTGTATCGAAAAGAACAAAAACTAAAATAAATTCAAAACAGAAAATAGGATAATAATTTGCCATTTACACTAAAAAAACATAAAGCCATAAAAGATAAAAAGATACAAATATTTTTAATACATGACTTAGGGCTAGATCCCAAAATAGGGCAAAGACTAACATCAAAAGGAAGAATTTTTGATGAAAATATGAATACAATAAATACAGGTGATTTAATTCCTACTGATTATATTTATATTGCCGTATTTGAAGGAATTTCAAGGGGTTTAAAGCCACTTATTGAGTTTAATGATTTTGCAATTTTTGATAAACCAACAAACTTAATGGTTCATCCAATTTCAAAAAACACTCCATATTCTTTACTTGATGAAATTAGATTTCATTTTGGTGAAAATGCAAATTTAATTCATAGAATTGATGCAGAAACTTCGGGTCTAGTAATAGTTGGGAAAAATAAAAAAAGTGAAAAAGATTTAAAAGATATGTTTCAAGAAAAAAAATATCATAAATCTTATTTAGCAATTGCCCAAGGTCATATAAAAGAAGAATTAACAATAAATAAAGGTCTAGATAGGGAAGGTTTAGTAATTGGAGTTAGAATGAAAGTTTGTGATGATGGGAAAGAATCAATTACAATCATAAAACCTATAAAATACAATAAAGAAAAAGATTTAACACTTATTGAAGCCATTCCACTAACAGGAAGACAACATCAAATTAGAGTTCATTTATATTCAATTGGGCATCGAATTTTTGGAGATCCAATTTATGGAGTCGATGATGAAAATGCTGAAAATTATCTAAATAAAACTTTGAGTGAAGAAGATAGATTTAAAGTTACAAAATCAAATAGATTATGGCTTCATGCAAATTATCTTGAATTTGAATATAAAAATATTACATATAAAATATTTTCTAAGAATCAAGAAATCTTTAGAGAATTTTATAAGACAGAGTAAATATTATTTAAAAAAAGTGACGCGAAACGGGCAGATATTTTCATTATATATTAAGATATATAAAGCTAATATTTACCGTTTCGTTATATAAAATATAACATAACAAAGGATTATCGTGGCAATTTCATCTAATTTAACTTTAGAACTTTTCAATCAGCCTTTTTTACTTGAAAAAAGGATTGATCTTTTAGTGGCAATTAAAAAAACAGGTTCAATAAATAAAGCAGTAAAAGAAGTTCCTATGAGCTACAAAAGTGCTTGGGAAGCTGTTGAAGCTATGAATAACTTATCAATTCATCCAATTGTTCAAAGAGAAACAGGTGGATCAGGTGGTGGTGGTACAACGCTTACACAATATGGTGAGAATCTTTTAACAACATATTTTTTACTAAAAGCTGAACAAAAAAAGTTTATTGAAAACTTAAATAGAATTACTGATATAAACGCTGGTTCTTTAAAAACTATAAGGAGATTATCGATGCAAATTAGTGCAAGAAACCAAATTATTGGTATTGTTGAAAAAATTACATTGGGTGCTGTAAATGCTGAAGTTTTAATAAAAATAAAAAGTGGAAACACTTTAGTTTCAATCATCACAAATACAGCCACAGAGAATCTTGAAATAAATGTAGGTGATGAAGTTATTGCTGTCATTAAATCAAGCAATGTTTTACTTTCAACTGAAGCAAACTTAAAAATAAG
>JAGOIF010000118.1 GCA_017995775.1 Aliarcobacter sp. | reverse complement strand
CCTCAATTGCATAATATTCACCTAAGTGCACATAGACCATGGGGAACATATACCATTCTTGAAGATACTCCAGGTTATAAGATAAAAAGAATAGAAGTAAAACCAGGTAAACGTCTATCTTTGCAAAAACATTTCCATAGAAATGAACATTGGATAGTAGTTTCAGGAACAGCAACAGTTACAGTTGGAAATGAGACAAGATATGTAAGACCAAATGAATCTACATATATAAAAATGGGAGAACTTCATAGATTAGAAAATGAAGGGAAAATTCCGGTTGTATTAATAGAAGCTCAAGTTGGTGAATATACTGGCGAAGATGATATTGTAAGAATTGACGATGATTTTAAAAGGGCTTAATCAATACTGATTAAACCTTTTTTTGCCAAAGCTTGAAGAAAATTTAATACATCTTTTTCTAGTTGCTCTTCTGGAACTTCGTACATTTCTAGCATTTGTGCTTTTATCTCTTCTAGATTTTTATTTTGAGATAATAAACTCCAAATAACTTTTCCTATTTCATTTAAAGAAAAATATTCTTGAGTTATGGCATCTAAGATTATAGTTTCATCATCTATTTCTTGAGCGAACACATTATTTGATAAAATTACTTTTGATTTGATATTCATATCAATCCTTTTTTATAAAATTTACAATTTTTTCATAAACTTCTTCAAGTCTATTTAAATCCCAAGGTATTGAGATATTATACAGTTTTACATTATTTGCTATTTTTGAAAGCATTTCAAATCTTGATTTAAGATTTATTGGCAGATCAATTTCTGTTGAAAATTTTAGAATTCTAAATTTTTCTATTCCAAATACTTCTTCTATTTTTATACTCTCATTTGCATCTACTTTTACAAGATTAAATATAGCCTGAATCACCCTATTCTCTTTTGCAAAGTTTTCCACAGGATAACCCAAATCTTCAACTTTACGATATGGTCTATGATAAGCATAAGAAGGAACCGCAATAATACCTCTTTCATCCTCATAAACACCAACCTTATCATCAGAAATCATAGTATGACCTTTTTGAATAAAAAAATCAGTCAACGTTGACTTTCCACCAAAAGAATCAGCCACAAATAAAATAGGTTTAGAGTCTATCTCAACAGCTCCAGCGTGTAAAAAATAATATATATCCTCAAAAGTAAATAATATAGGTAAAAAAGTATGACTAAGCCAGTATTTTACTAATTCATCATTTCCTTCTTTATATATTCTATAGTAAATAATATTTTCACCTTTTTTGGCTGAAAAAGTCACTACATTTTCTACATGAAAATTTAGTGTTTGATCTGTTTTATTGTCTAAAAAGGCTTGATTACTTGTGATTATTACTTTTCTATTTTGATTATTTATAAGGTTGATTATATAAGAAGTATCTACTAAAAGAGTTCTTGATTCTTTTAGTAGCTTTATTTTAGATTGATTAGTAACTATTTTATTGAAAAATACTTCATAATCATATAACAGCATTTAAAAAATTTGGTTATTTTCTTCCAAAAATATTTTTTGCATCACTTGCATCAGTACCAGCAGCGTTATTAGGGTTTACTTCTTGGCTACCAGTCTTAATCTGAGTTCTTGAAGAAGCAGCTTGCGCTGACATAGGACTTGTAATTTGACTAATCGCAATTACAGTTGGTACCACATAAGCAGCCTTCTTTAGAAAACTTCTTCTTGCGTTTGTTTGTTCAATTTCATTATTTTTCATTTAGAAAACTCCAATATTTATATTGGATAATTGTAACATAATTTTTTTACTTATATTCTTAAAAATAAATTAAAATTATATAGTATGTTATTTTAATTTTAATTATTGCAATTTGCTAGTTTTTTTCAGTATACAGCTTGATATTTTATAATAGATTGTGTTATTATATAAACATTAAAATATTTATCAAAAGGGAGCGGATGAAGCAAGTAATACTAAATTTTCTATTAGTATCAAGTATGTTTTTATTTAGTGGTTGTTCAATAAAAGAGTACAAACTTTTTCAAACAGAAAAGAAAGCACAAGAAGAATTAACTAAAATTAACTTATCTCAATATGAAGAAGAAGTTCAATATGAGAATAAAATAGCTCCTAACGATAGACTATCAATTACAGTTTATGTTCAATCAGGACAAGGCTCTCAACAAATGACATCTATTCTTACAAGCAGAACTGATAATAATCTAACTGCAAAAGGTGAAGATATAGGTCTATTAGTTACTCAAAAAGGAACAGTACGTTTACCTTTAATAGGAAGTATTGAATTAATAGGTTTAACAGAAGATGAAGCAACAGCTAAATTAATTGAGCAATATAAGCTATATATCAAAAATCCTTATGTTACAACAGAAATAAAAAATCAAAGGGTTGTAGTAATAGGAGAGGTTAAAAAACCAGGAGTTGTATCTGTAACAAACGGAACAATGAACGTTGTTGAAGCTATTGCTCAAAGTGGGGATTTAACTGATCTTGCTGCCAGAGATAATATTAAAATAATTAGAGGTGATTTAAGAAACCCTACTGTTAGAACTATTGATTTAGCAAACATTGTAGCGTTAAATGATGCAAGTTTATTATTAAGACCAAATGATATTATCTATGTTCAACCAAGAGATTTAAAAGGTTACAATAAAGCATTTGATGAAATCATGCCATTTTGGAATATGATATCTAGTATCTTAGATCCATTCGTGAAAAGAAAACAAATTATGGGAACGATTAATGACTAATCAAGTATCAAATAATAAAATTCAAAATGACGAAATAGATTTAAAAGATTTATTTAAAACTATTATGAAGTACAAATATACTATCGCATTGTTTGCGATGGTATTTACCCTAGGTGCCGCAGTTTTTGCATATACTAAGCCAAGTGTTTATTCATCTTTCGCAACAATTGAACTACAAGAAGAATCAAATAGATTTGGTGCAGAAGATGCACTAAAAAAGGCTTTTTCAGGTGGAAGCGTAAATATTGAAAATCAAATTGAAATTTTCAAATCAAAGTCTTTAGCAGATCAAGCATTAAAATATTTAAACCTAGGTACTAGATATTTTACTACTAAAAATTTTAGAGTTCATGAATACTACAAAAATTCTCCATTTATAGTAATAGATAAAGTTCTTGAAGATACTATTTATGGAAGAAGTTTTACTTTAACTCCTATTGATGAAGAATCATTTAGACTTGAAATAAAGCCTATTTCAAAATTCTCTAAAAGAGGTATTTTAGCTATTCTTGGTGTTCAACCATTGGAAGAAAATGAACTTATTACTTATGATCAAGTTCATAAATATAATGAAGATATTTCTTCTGAATGGTTTACATTAAATATTACAAAATTATCTCCACTTGAAAATGAAGAGTATCATTTCTCATTTGTTCATCCAAGTGTTGCTTCTGATGTTTATTATTCAGAGCTTTCAGTAAGTCAAGTATCTGAATTATCATCTATATTAATGGCATCTATTCAGGATGGTGTTTCTTTAAGAGCTGCTGATTTATTGAACAGTTTATTAAAAGCATATCTTGAGCAAGAAGTTCAAAGAAAATCTGAAGTTGCGAACTTATCTTTAAACTTTATTGATAATCAACTTGATGAAATAAACTCAAAACTAAAAGTTTCAGAATCAGATTTAGAATCATATAAAGAAATAAATGATGTAATAAGCTTATCTGATAAAGCAAATAGTGTATCAAAACAGTTAGTTGAATATGAGTCGAAAATTCAAGAACTAGATATAGAAGAAAATATTTTAAGTAATCTATATCAATATATTTCGAATAATCAAAATCTATCAGGACTTACTGTTGGAGCAATTACTTTTGCAGATCCAGTACTTGCAAGTTTAGTAAAAAATTTACATGAATTTGCTTCTCAAAAAGATACTTTTCTTTTAGATTATACGGATTTACACCCAGAAGTTCAAAAATTAACAAAAACTATTGCTTCACTTAGAAGACAGATTATTGATTCTTTAAAAAATAATTTAAATCAATTAAATCAAAGAAAAAAAGCTTTAAATGATTTAATTTTAAAATATAAAGGTTCTTTAGAAACTTTACCAAAACAAGAAAGAGAATTAACTAGACTTACAAGACACTTTAGTGTAAATGAAAAAGTTTATTCATACTTACTAGAAAAAAGAGCAGAAACAGCAATCTTAAAATCTTCTACTATTTCAAATGGAAGAATACTTGATCAGGCTTTAAACTTTAGTAAACCTATAAAACCAAAAAGAGTTTTATTAGTTTTAGTTGGTTTAATTCTAGGTACAATAGTTGGACTAGCTTATGCATTTATGAGAGAGTTTTTAAATAATACTATTAAAAATACAGAAGAGATAGAAAAATATAGCTCTATGCCTATATATGGAGTTATTCCTTTAAATAAAAATAAAAAAACAAATTCTATCTTCTTAGAAGCATTTAAATCAATAAGAACAAATCTTCAATTTTTACCACAAAATGAAAAAAGCAGAGTTATTTCAATAACTTCATCTGTATCAGGAGAAGGTAAAACAACAGTAACAGCAAAAATTGCAGAAGTTATTGCGCAAACAAATAAGAGAGTTATTATTTTAGATTTAGATTTAAGAAAAGCTAGTGTTCATAAAGAGTTTGGTTTAGCAAATAACATAGGTATGAGTAACTATCTTACAGATCAAAATACTTTAGAAGAAGTTATCAAAAAAACAGATTTTGCAAATATTGATATGATAACAACAGGAATCCTTCCTCCAAATCCTTCTGAACTTATTTTATCTGATAATATGAAAAAGTTATTAGAGAAATTAAAAGAATCTTATGATTATATTCTTATAGATACTCCTCCTGTTGGACTTGTAACAGATGCGCTTATTCTTATAAACTATTCTGATATTACATTTGCAGTTGTAAGAGCAAACTATACAAGAAAAGAGTTTATTAAAAATCTTGATAGACTAAGCAAAGAGCACTCACACAACCATATTGGAATGATTCTAAATGGTGTTGAGATTGGAGATAAATATGGCTATGGTTATGGTGTAAGCTATGGTTATGGTTATGGAAATGGTAAGTATTACAAAAATAGATAAAAAAATATTGAAAGAATCAAATAAAAGAATTTTTTATTTGATTCTTTTCAAACACTTCATTTAATTTTCCAGTTTGCATAAAGCTTTTTAAAGAATCAAAATACCTCATACTATGAATATCACTTCCAACAAAATCCACAAGACCATTATTTACTAAATACTCAGCAGCAATTTTTGGTTTCATTCCATAAAATTTATGTAAAGAGTTTAAGTTAATTTGAAAATGAAGTCCTAAATCTTTTAAAGAGTTATACTTTTCTAATGAATTTGAATAGTATGTATATCTTTCAGGGTGAGCAAGTATTGGTTTATATCCATTTTGTAAAAGCTCAAATACAACTTGTTCTA
>JAGOIF010000043.1 GCA_017995775.1 Aliarcobacter sp. | reverse complement strand
ATTTTAGGTGCATTAACATCTACAAATACAGCGCAAACTATTGCAATTGCAGATAAGAAGAAAATTCCAGTAATTGCTCCTGTTGCTACAAATGATAAATTAACAGAAAAAAGAGAATTTGCAAATAGAGTTTGTTTTACTGATTCATTCCAAGGTGAAGTAGTTGCACGTTTTGCAAAAGCACAAGGATATAAAACTGCTGTTGTTATCGTTGATCAATCTCAAGTTTACTCTATTGGATTATCAAAAGCATTTGAAACAGCCTTTAAAAACGATGGTGGTCAAATTTTAAAAAGCATCAAAGTTACTTCAGGAGATAAAGATTTCAAAGCTGTAGTTTCTCAAATCAAAGAAACAAATCCAGATTTCTTATTCTTACCTTTATATCACCCAGAAGCTTCAATGATTGCAAGACAATCTAAACAATTAGGTTTGGATAAACCAATGTTTAGTGGAGATGGTGTTGCAAATCAAACTTTTATTGATTTAGGTGGAGAGTCTATAAATGGTTATATGTTTACTGATTTCTTTGATTATACAAATCCTCCTTCACAAAAATCTGCTGAATTTATAGCTTACCATGAAAAAGAAACTGGTAAAAAAGAGATGAATTCATTTACAGCTCTTGGAGCTGATACTTATAATATTTTAATTGATGCTATGAATAGATGTGAAGATCCAAGTAATTCAATTTGTATAAATGAGCAAATTAAAAAAACAAAAGATTTTGATGGAGTTTCAGGAACTATTTCTATAAATAGTGATGGAAATGCAAGAAGATCTGCTGTTATAAAAGAGATAAAAGATGGAGTTGCAGTATTTAAAGCAACTGTTAATCCGTAATTTTAAATAGAAAAACTTTATAAAAGTCTAGCAAAGAAATTTGCTGGATTTTTTTGCAATACTAAAAGTAATAAAAGTTATTTTTATTATTGCAATATTAAAACATAAAAAAATCAGGAGATTTAATGGATATATTAACGTTTATGCAACAGATGGTAAACGGTTTTAGTTTGGGTAGTATGTATGCCCTTATTGCGATTGGATATACAATGGTTTATGGTGTGTTAAGATTAATTAACTTTGCACATGGTGATATTATGATGGTTGGTGCATTTTTAGCATATACATTTATGGCTGTTTTTGATTTGTCATTTCCTCTTACTATGTTATTGGCTGTTACTATTTCAGCAGCTTCTGGTATGCTTATGGACAAAATCGCTTATAAACCCTTAAGAGAAGCTCCAAGAATTTCCTTATTAATTACAGCTATTGGTATTTCTTTTTTCCTTGAAAATTCTTTTACAGTTTTCGCAGGGGGAGTTCCAAGAGCATTTCCAGTTCCAGAATATATGGAAAATATTTTTAATGTGGCAGGTGTTACATTTTCAGTTGCATCTATCATGGTTCCTATTGTTACTTTGATATTACTTTTAGGAATTTTATATGTTTTATATAAAACAAAATATGGAATGGCAATACGAGCATTATCTTTTGATATTAAAACAGTAAATCTAATGGGAATTGATGCAAATACAATTATCTCTTTAGTATTTGGATTAGGTTCAGCACTTGCTGCTGTTGGTGGAATATTTTGGGCTATAAATTATCCTTCTGTTGAGCCAATGATGGGAGTTTTAGTAGGACTTAAAGCCTTTGCAGCAGCTGTTGTTGGAGGAATTGGTTCTGTATCTGGAGCTGTTTTAGGAGGATTTATTATCGGATTTACAGAAGTTGTTGTTATTGCATTTTTCCCTGAAATGGGTGGATATAAAGACGCCTTTGCATTTATTTTTCTAATTCTTGTATTGCTATTTAAACCAACTGGAATTATGGGACAAGATTTAGAAAAGAGTAGGTTTTAATCATGGTTCAAGATACAATTTTTACAAAACAAAGATTAATAAACTTAGCAATTATAATAACAGCGATTTGGTTTACATGGTTTGCGCAAAACTTTTTTGATGAATATACAGTAAGAATCATAAACAACGTAGCAATTTTCATAATACTTGCAGTTTCATATAACTTAATAAATGGAGTAACAGGTCAGTTTTCTCTAGAACCAAATGGATTTGTGGCAATTGGAGCTTATGTTACAGCTATTTTATTAGTTGATGCAGAAGCTATGTCTTATCAATATTATATAGAAGATCCAGCAGCTTGGGTATTAGCTTTACAAACTAATTTTATTTGGGCTTTGATTTTATCAGGAACAATTTCAGCTTTATTAGCCTTATCTTTATCTTTTCCGGTATTTAGAGTAAGAGGGGATTATTTGGCTATTGTAACTCTTGGTTTTGGATTTATTATTAGAATTTTAGCTATTAATTCTCCTACAATTACAAATGGTTCTTTAGGAATTAATGATATTCCTGAGTATTCAAACCTTTATTGGACAGGTGGAATTGCAATTATTACAGTTATTGCTATTTTAAATATCATTTATTCAAAATTCGGACGTGCTATGAAAGCTGTTCGTGATGATGAAGATGCTGCAACTGCCATGGGTATTAATACTTTTAAAATAAAGACATTGGCATTTACAACATCAGCCTTTTTTGAAGGTGTTGGTGGTGGATTACTAGCAGCTCTTCTTACATCAATTAGTCCTGATTTATTTACATTTTTCTTAACCTTCCAATTATTAATTATCATAGTTTTAGGTGGTTTAGGAAGTACAACAGGTGCAATTTTAGGAACGATATTTGTAATGGCTGGATTAGAATGGATGAGATTTTTAGATGAACCAATGGATTTTATGGGTATTCACACAGATGCAATGCCAGGAATGAGAATGGTTGTTTTCTCTTTAATTTTAATAGTTGTAATGCTTTTTGCAAGGGAAGGTCTTATGGGTAAAAAAGAGTTAAAAGATTTATTTAAAAAGAAAAAGGCAAACAAATGATTTTAGAAGTTTGCAATGTAACAAAAAAATTTGGTGGAGTAACTGCTATTAAAGATACTTCATTTCATGTAAATGCAAAAGAAATATATGGTTTAATTGGTCCAAATGGTGCTGGAAAAACAACTATGTTCAATATAATAACTGGAAATTACGAACCAACTGAGGGTTCTGTTAAATTTCATGGTCAAAAAATTGATGGAATAAAACCTCATAAAATTGTTCATAGAGGAATTGCTAGAACCTTCCAAAATATCAGGCTTTTTAAATCAATGAGCGTTTTAGAAAATGTTTTAATAGGATTCGATTATCAAGCTTCATATACATATTTTGAAGCGATACTTAGATTACCAAGATTTTTTAAAGAAGAAAAAAGAGTAAAACAAAGAGCTTATGAGATTATGGAAGTTTTAGGAATCGCACAATTTGCAGATGAATTAGCAACATCACTTTCGTATGGACAACAAAGAAAAGTGGAAATTGCCCGAGCACTTGCAGCAAATCCACAGCTTTTACTTTTAGATGAACCAGCAGCTGGAATGAATCCAAATGAAACCCATGAATTAGCTGAACTATTTTTCAAAATAAGAGATGAGTTTGATATTACAATTTTATTAATTGAACATGATATGAAATTTGTAAATAAACTATGCGATAGAGTTATGGTTTTAGATTATGGAAAAACAATCTTTGAAGGTGATATTAAAGATGCAATTAAAGATGAAGAAGTTATAAAAGCCTATCTTGGAGATTTTAAACATGCTTAAAGTAAAAAATTTAGAAGTATATTATGGACTTATAAAAGCTGTAAAAGGAATAAATTTTGAAGTTAAAGAAGGACAAATAGTATCTTTAGTTGGCTCAAATGGTGCTGGAAAAACTTCAACTTTACAATCAATTGTAAATGATGTAAAAAAAACAGGTGAAATAATTTTTAGAGGTAAAGATATCTCAAATCTAAAAACCCACAAGATTATTCAAAATGAGATCGCCTTAGTTCCAGAAGGAAGAAGATGTTTCCAAAATTTAACAATCGAAGAAAACTTACGAATGGGTGCTTTTAATAATGATGATAAATACGAGCAACTTCAAGAAGATATGCTAAAACTTTTTCCAAGACTTGTACAAAAACGACACCAATTAGCAGGAACTATGAGTGGAGGTGAGCAACAAATGTTGGCAATTGCTAGGGCTTTGATGAGTTCACCAAAATTATTGATGTTAGATGAGCCGTCACTTGGACTTGCACCTAAAATTATTGGAGAACTTTTTGAAACAATTTTAAGGTTAAGAGAAGAGGGAATTACAATTCTTCTAATCGAACAAAATGCCTTCGCAGCTTTAGAAATCTCTGATTGGGCGTATGTATTAGAAAATGGAGAAATCGCTCTTGAAGGACATGGAAAAGAACTACTTAAATCTGATGATATTAGAGCAAAATATCTAGGTGCTTAAAGAAATAACAGGGAATTATAAGAAATAAAGTGTGATTATAATAAGCTTCTCTTTCAATTGAAATTATAATTCCCAAATTAATAATATTATTTCCCCTTTTTAAAGAGGATAAATCATTTATACATGGTTAACTTTTAATTATTATAATATCAAATATTCATATAGGAAAAATAATGTTATTAATGAAATTACAATCAAAAGAGAAGTTTTCTTTTTTACAATTAGCTCATTATCTAGCTAGAATAGATAATGATTTTGGAGCAAGAGAAGAAGAAATAATTTTAGAGTATTGTACTGAAATGGGAATTGAGAACTTAGATTCTTTCGATATGCAAAATTTTAGTTTAGAAACTATCCTTCGAGATTTTAAATCAGAAGCTAGTAAAAAAATTGTAGTTTTAGAATTAATGATATTAATTCATATTGATCATAATTTTAATATAAATGAACAAATCTTGATAGAGAAAATATCAGAGACTTTTGGTATAAAAGTCGATGATGTAAATGACTATTCTCAATGGGGAAAATCAGTAGCTATGTTATACGAAGTAGCTAAAATTTTCATAAATGATAAAAAGATATAATAACTTATATAATTTAAATTTTAAAAATAGTAAATTTTGGATAAAATCATTTTATGAAAATAATAGAAACATTAAATAGTAAAATTGATAAATTAATTCACGATTATGAAAAATTAAGGTTAGAGAATCTTTCCTTGAGACAAGAATTGGATGCAATAAAAAATGAAAATGATGAACTAGTTAGAAATAATCAAGATATGTTTTTAAGAATCGATAGCACATTAACACTAATAAAGGCACATAAAGGTGAATAAAGAGGTAACATTTCATATAAATAATATGGCATATACTATAAATATTGATGAAAATATATACAAAGAATTATCAAAATATTTGGATCTTGAAAAAAACAATGATACAAAAGATTTATTAGTAGCATATTTAAGACTATCTCAAGAGTACAATGTTTTTAAAAAAGATGTGGAAGATATTACAAATAAACTAGCAGGATTTTGAAATCAAAGGTTTTTCTCTTTTAGAAATTATAATCGCAATATTAATTGTTGTGATTATAACATCCTTTGCTCTTCCAAAATTTAACATAATAACTTACAACTCAAATATTACAACACTAAAATCACAATTATCACTAATTCAAAATGCAATTACAGAAAATAAAAATAAAAACATATTATTAGCAAACAATCAAACAATAACAAACTTAGATGATGCCTCAATAAATAAAAAAGATGAAAAACTGTTTTCAAAAGTAATTGATTTTCCTATTCTTTCAACAGATTCAAATGAACAAAAAGCTGGAAAATGGAGAAAAATATCAAACAACACCTATGAGTTTTTTTTAAGCTCAAGTAAAACAATCTCATTTTTAATTGAAAATGAGAAAATTATCTGTAAAGATAAAGATGAAATCTGCAAGGAGATACAATAGTGTTTTATTATGAACTTGCACTTTTAAAATCACCTTTAAATAACCTAACTTTTCAAAGTGAAAATCAAATAGAACTAGGAACAAAAGTTTTAATAAAACTAAGACAAAGAAAAGTTTTAGATGAAGCTGTTGTTATAAAAGAAGTTCAAATCCCAAGCTTTAAATGTACAGATATTTCTGAAATTACAAATGAATATTTTGATGAAAAGATGTTACAAATAGCAACTTTTGTATCTCAATATTATGTATGTTCAATGGGTGAAGCCTTGAGTGTTTATAATGCTTTTGATAAGACTATAATTCCTATTTTTAATGAAGAAAAATTTGATAGTAAAATAGTTTTATCAAAAGAGCAAGAAAAAGCAAAAGAGTTTTTAAGACAGAAAAAACAAGCACTTTTATTTGCAAATACGGGAGCTGGAAAAACTGAGGTTTATATAAAAATAATAGAAGAACACTTTAACGAAAACAAACAAGCAATTCTTCTAATGCCAGAAATCTCACTAACTCCACAAATGCAAAAAAGACTAGAAAAAGTATTTGATAAAAGTGTTGCTATTTGGCACTCAAAAATTACAAAAAAGAAAAAAGAAGAGATATTAAAAGGTCTTCAAGAAGGAAGTATTAAACTAATTGCCGGGGCAAGATCAGCTTTATTTTTACCATATTCAAATCTTGGAGTAATTGTTGTAGATGAAGAGCATGATGATTCATATAAGAGTGATTCAAAGCCAAGACTACATACAAAAGATTTATCAATTTATATGGCAAAAAAATATGACTTTCAACTGGTTTTAGGAAGTGCAACAGTTTCAACAAGCTCTTTTCATAAGATTCCATTTTTTAGATTAGATGAAACATATCATAAAACAAAAAAGGTATATACATTTGAAGATAGTGATTCTAATCTTACATCAACAATCATAAATAAAATTTCAAAAACATTAAATGAAAAGCATCAAGTAATCGTATTTTTACCAACAAGAGCAAATTTCAAATATCAGATTTGTACATCTTGTGGAAAATCTGTTGAGTGTCCATATTGTTCTGTTTCTATGAGTTTACATAAAAATGATTTAGCACTAAAATGCCATTATTGTGGTTATGCACAACAAATTCCAAGTTCGTGTCCATCTTGTCATAGTGGAATTATTCATAATCTTAGAGTTGGAACTGCACAAATTGAAGAAGAATTAAAAGTTTTATTTCCAGAAAAGATTATCAAAAGATTTGATAGGGATGAGATTAAAACAAACAAGCAATTAAAAACAGTTTTAAATGAATTTAATAAAGGTGAAATTGATATTTTAGTTGGAACTCAAATGCTATCAAAAGGGCATGATTACCACAATGTAAAACTAGCAGTTGTTCTAGGAATTGATTCAGTTTTAAATATGAATTCATATAAATCACGGGAAAAAGCTTTATCTTTACTTATTCAAATTTCAGGAAGAAGTGGACGAAGTGGTGAAGGTGAAGTTATAATTCAAACAAAAAACGAAGACTTTTTTAATCACTATTTAAATGAATCAAACTATCAAGAGTTTTTAGAAAGTGAGTTAGAATTTAGACAAGAACTTTATCCACCATTTTTAAAAATGGCAAAAATTACATTTTCCCATGCAAATGGACTTAAAATAAAAGATGAAATGGAATCTTACGTAAAAGTTTTAAAAGAGAATAAAAATATAGAAATAGTGGGATTTGGACAAAGTCCTATTTTTAAAATGGCAAATAAATACAGATACGAAATTCTTCTACGATCTTCTAATATAAAAGCCCTTTTAAACGCACTTCATTCTATACAAAGCCCCAATGCTGCAATAGATATGGATACAATTTATTAAAAAAATTTCATAAATTAAACAAAAGTGATTTTTTTTTGTTGTACAATATTCCAAAA
Organism: Aliarcobacter sp.; assembly: GCA_017995775.1. Taxonomy (GTDB): domain Bacteria; phylum Campylobacterota; class Campylobacteria; order Campylobacterales; family Arcobacteraceae; genus Aliarcobacter. The sequence continues at coordinate 9,593 of JAGOIF010000043.1, read as the reverse complement.
TAATAGGAGAAATAATGGCTAACACAAAAGAAGAATTCAAACAATTAGTAGCTGACATCCAATCTCAATCATGGTATAAAAATCCAATGGGATTTGGTATTGCAAAAGTAGACAAAGGACAAATTAATAAAGATAAAATACTACAAGTAACTTTCCCTATAATAAATTGGAATGAAAATTTTGCAAGTGCGGCAGTATTTTTAAATGCATTAAAAGTAGCTGGTGAAAATGTAGACACTTCAAAATCTGAATTAGTATGTAAAATTACTGATGAATTTTTAACTTCTTGTATCGAAGCATTTAGACCATTTATTCCAGAAGCAAAAGGCGATGATCATAAAAATGTACAAGTATTATCAACACTTGCATCACTTCCAATAGAATCAGGATTAACAGGAGATGATTATCGAGTTATATTTATATTTGAAGATACAGCACCTGAATCAACTGAATCTGTATATTTAAAACTTTATGCGCTTTCAACTGGTAAAGCAGCACTTAGAAGTATAAATTTAACAGGAGCATTTGGAAAATTACACAATTGCGCATGGATTGGAAATCAACCAATTGAACTTGAGTGGTTAAGAGCAAATGAAATCCTATTAAAATTATCAGGAAAATATCCAAATATTGATATGGTTGATAAATTTCCAAGATTTTTACAACATATAATTCCAGCTGATAATACAAGAATCCTAGACTCTTCAAAAGTAAGAATGGGAGCACAATTAGCAGCAGGAACAACTGTAATGCCAGGCGCTGCTTATGTTAACTTTAACGCAGGAACTTTAGGAAGCGTTATGGTTGAAGGAAGAATTTCTTCATCAGCAGTTGTTGGAGCTGGATCTGATGTTGGTGGTGGAGCTTCAATTCTTGGAGTTTTATCTGGAACAGATGGAGTTCCAGTTTCTATTGGTGAAAATACACTTTTAGGTGCAAACTCTTGTACAGGAACTGCAATTGGTGATGGATGTATTTTAGATGCAGGTGTTACAATTTTACCTGGAACTAAAATCGCATTATCAGAAAAAGCAGTTGCAGCACTTAAAGAGATTAACCCAACTAAAGAGATTACAACAGTTATGAAAGGAAGCGATTTCCAAGGAGTAAATGGAGTTCACTTTAGAGTTAATTCTTCAAATGGGCAAACTATTGCTATGAGAAGTACCAGAGAAGTTAAATTAAACGCTGATTTACATTAATTTAAACATAAAAATATAGTATTTACATTTAATTAATATTTGAATGTAAAACTATACTTTTAAGAATATAAAAAATAAAAATTCAACTCTAATAAACATATAATCACTTATATCGTATAATCCCACCCTTAAAAAATAGACTAAAACATAAAAGAAGAATCATGATTGAACTAATAAACGTATCGAAGAGTTACCCGACTAGTGAGCTTTATAGCGAACTAAATCTTAGATTAAATTCAGGAAATAAAGTAGGGCTTGTAGGAAGAAATGGAAGTGGAAAATCAACACTTTTTAAACTAGTTTTAGCAGAAGAGCAACCAGATAGTGGGGAAATAGTAATTCCAAAAAACTATAAAATTGGAGCTTTAAAACAATACTTTAATTTTACAGAAAAAACATTAATTGAAGAGACAGCACTAGCTCTTGGTGAAGATGATCAATACAATATTTACAAAGCAGAAAAGATTTTATTTGGACTTGGATTTTCACAAGAAGATTTAGAAAAAGCACCAAAAGAGTTCTCAGGTGGTTATCAAATTAGAATAAATCTTGCAAAACTTCTTTTAACAGAACCAAATATGTTATTACTAGATGAGCCTACTAACTACTTGGATATTTTGTCTATTAGATGGTTAAAAGCATTTTTAAAATCTTTTGAAGGTGAAGTGATACTAATTACGCACGATAGAGATTTTATGGATAGCGTTTGTACTCACACAATGGGAATTATCAGAAAAAGTGCATTTATGATTCCAGGAAGCACACATAAGTTTTATGAATTATTAGCAAGTAATGAAGAGCATTATGAAAAACAAAAAATTGCTCAAGATAAAAAAATCAAAGACCTTGAAGAATTTATTGCAAAAAATAAAGCAAGAGCATCAACAGCAGCACTTGCACAATCAAAAGTTAAAATTTTAGAAAAAATTGAAGTTATGGAAGATTTAAAGTTTGATACAAATTTAGAATTTGATTTTAACTTTAAAGAAACATCAGCGAAATTTTTACTTGAAGTTAAAGATGTAAGTTTTGGATATACACCTGAAAATCTATTATTTAAAGATATCTCTTTTGCACTAAGTAAAGGCGAGACTCTAGGAATTATTGGAAAAAATGGTAAAGGAAAATCTACTTTACTAAATGTAATCGCAAATGAATTAAAAGCAATAACTGGAACTATTGAGTATCATCAAAGTACAGTTTTTGGTCACTTTGGACAAACAAATATTTCTCACTTAAATCCAAATAGCACAATTATGGATGAGATTCACGGAGCAAATGTAAAACTTCCAGAATCATCTATTAGAGGTATTTGTGGATTAATGATGTTTAGTGGAGATAATGCTAAAAAGAAAATATCACTTTTATCAGGTGGAGAAAAAAGTAGGGTAATGCTTGGAAAAATCATCGCAAAAGACGTAAACGTACTTTTCCTTGATGAGCCTACAAATCACCTTGACATGGATTCTATTGAAGCTTTAACAACTGCTATTAAAGCATTTCCTGGATCTTGTATAATTGTTACGCACAGTGAAGATTTATTAAGAGCTACTTGTGATAGATTAATTGTATTTACAAACGAGGGCGCTGATTATTTCAATGGAACTTATGATGAGTTCTTAGAAAAAATTGGATGGGATGATGATATTGTTGAAGTTAAAAAAGTTAAAGCTGTTAAAGTAAATAAAAAAGAGAGCAAAAAACTAAGAGCTGCAATAGTACAAGAAAAAAGTAAAGCAACAACACCTATTAAAAAACAAATGGAAGAGTTAGAAGATCAAATAGAAAAACTAGAAGATGCCCTTGATGATGCAAGAGTTAAACTTTCAAAAGATATTAATAAAATTGAAAAAGAGATAGAAGATAAATTCACACAATTAGAAGCTTTACAAATTAAGCTTGATGTTATGAATAAAGAATTTGAAATAAGAATGAACGAAGCTTAAAAAAAGAAGTGTGAAAAGAAGAGATTTAAATCTCTTCTTTTTCTTCTTTTTTCTCACGACTTAGTTTTGAAACTAAAACATAAAATAATGGAATAAATATAATAGCTATAAAAGTAGCTGCTAACATTCCTCCAATTACTCCCGTTCCAATAGCATGTCTACTTGCAGCTCCAGCACCACTACTAATAGCTAATGGAACAGTTCCTAGTGTAAATGCCAATGAAGTCATAATAATTGGTCTTAATCTTATCTTAGCAGCTTCAAATGCAGCATCCAATAATCCAAAACCTTCTTTTTGTTTTTGTAAGGCAAATTCTACGATTAAGATGGCATTTTTAGCAGCCAATCCTGCTAGAACTAATAGTCCTATTTGGAAATAAATATCATTTTCTAAACCTCTTAATTGTGTTGCTACAATTGCTCCAAACATTGCAAAAGGAACAGCTAAAACAACTGAAATTGGTAATAACCATTTTCCATATAATGCAGCCAAAATTAAGAATAGTAAAACTAAACCGAAAATAAAGGCACTACTTGAACTACCAGAAATTTGTTTTTCTTGATAAGCAGTTCCCACCCAACTAATAGTATAACCAGCTGGTAAAACTTCATTTGAAACTTCTTCAATAGCTTTTAATGCATCACCTGAACTAAATCCTAAAGAAGGTTGTCCTGATACTTTTGCTGCTTGGAAAAGATTAAATCTTTCTATTAAGTCAGCACCTACAACTTTTTTGATATTTACAAATGAACTAATTGGTAAAAGTTCATTATTGTTACCTTTAACAAAAACAAATTTTAAGTCATCAGCACTTTTTCTATATTCGCTTTCTGCTTGTAAATTTACTTTATATGTTCTTCCATATAAAGAGAAATCATTTACATAAAAACTTCCAAAAGTCGCATTTAAAGTGTTATAAATATCATCCACCGCTACACCTTTTGCTTTAGCTTTTGGGATATTTACATCAATTTTATATTGAGGAATATTGGCTGCAAGTGAGCTTCTTACTCCCATTAATTCAGGTCTATCTTTTGCTTTTGCAATAATTTGATTTACAATTTTTTCTAAATCCTGAATATTTCCACCTGTTCTATCTTGAATATACATTTCAAATCCACCAGCAACACTCATTCCCATAATAGGAGGAGGTAAAACTCCAAAAGAGAATCCATCTGAAGTTGCTAAAACTTGTCCACTTAATTTTTTTAGAATCGCATCGGCATGTTGATCAGCATTTGGTCTTTCATCCCAAGGATTAAGTTTTATAATTGTTGCTGCTGCATGAGTTCTTTGAGAAGATGATGTTAAATCATATCCAGCAAGTGTAATAATATCTTTTACATTTGAATCTTTTTGTATAATTGTATTTAATTCACTAGTAAAATCATCTGTTCTTGAAATTGAAGCACCACCTGGATTGTAAGAAAATACAAAAATAGTTCCTTGATCTTCATTTGGAACAAGTCCTGTTTTCATAGATTTAAACATATCATAAGATATAAAAATCAATCCACCAAAAAGTAAAATTGAAATAAGAGAAAATCTAATAGTTTTTTTAACTAAATAGGTATATCCATTAGTTGCTTTTTCAAAAAAGTTGTTAAACCATACAAAAAGGAAAAATGTTGTTTTTTTATGATCATCTTTTAATAAAGATGCACAAAGAGATGGAGTTAATGTTAATGCAACAAAACCTGAAATAACAATTGAAATAACAATAGTTATGGCAAATTGTCTATACATTTCCCCACTTAATCCACCCATAAAAGCAACAGGAATAAATACAGCTGAAAGAACTAAAACGATTGCAACAATTGCTCCTGAAACTTCTTTCATTGCTTTAAATGATGCTTCTCTTGGAGACATTCCCTCACTCATATGTCTTTCAACATTTTCAATAACAATAATAGCATCATCAACAACAATACCAATTGCAAGAACTAAACCAAAAAGTGTTAGTAAGTTAATACTAAATCCTAAAGCATACATTCCAGCAAATGCACCAATAATTGATACGGGAACTGCTAAAATAGGAATTAATGTTGCTCTCCAGTTTTGTAAAAATAAAAATATAATTAAGATAACTAATAAAATCGCTTCAACAAATGTTTTTGCAACTTCTTTAATAGAAATTTCAACAAATTGTGTACTATCATAAGGAACACTATATTCTACACCATCTGGAAAGTTTAATTTTGCAGCTTCTAAAGATTTTTTAACAGCTTTAGCAGTTTCTAAAGCATTTGAACCACTTTGTAAAAAGATACCTATTGGAATAGCAGGTGAATTATTTAATTTTGTCACCATATCATAACTTGAACTTCCAAGTTCTATATTTGCAACATCTTTTAACATCAATGAACTACCATCTTCATTTGCTCTAATTACAATATCACCAAATTGTTCAGGACTACTCAATCTTTCAGGAGTTTGAATAGTATAAGTAAACATTTGTTTTTCTTTTATTGGTTCAGCTGCTATTTTACCAGCTGAGTATTGATTATTTTGCTCTTTTATAACTTTTATAATATCTGTTGTTGTAAGTGAATATTTAGAAAGTTTTAAAGGATCAATCCAAATTTTAATAGCATAATCTTTTGCTCCAAAAATCATTGCATCACCAACACCATTTACTCTTTTTAAATCATCAACTATATTCATTAAAGCATAGTTAGATAAATAAGTTGTATCGTATGTATTTGATGGAGAATTAAGCATAATAAATTGTAAAATACTTGGACTTCTTTCTCTTACATTTACACCTTGTCTTTGTACTTGCTCTGGAAGTTTTGCCAAAGATGCTTGAACTCTATTATTTACATCAATTTTTGCAGAATCTGCATCTGTTCCAACTTCAAAAAATACATTTATACTTACTCGTCCACTATCTTCAGCAACTGAGTTCATATAAAGCATATTTTTTGCACCATTAATTTGCTCTTCAATAGGAGCAGCAACTGTTTTTGCTAAAGTATCAGCACTTGCTCCTGGGTAAGTTGTACTTACAATAATTTGAGGAGGAATAACCCTTGGATATTGTTCAATTGGTGAATTTATCATAGCAGCAAGACCTGCTAAAACTATGATAATAGATACAACTGCTGCAAATACTGGGTTTTTTATAAAAAATGAAGAAAACATATTATTTCTCTTTATTTAAAATTTGTATTTTTGTATCAGGTCTTAGTTTCGCCATGTTACTGATAACAATTACATCATTTTCATTAAGACCACTTTCTATTGTGATTCCTTCTTTTACTAAAATACCTGTTTGTACAGGTTTTAATTTTGCGATAGAATCAGTAATTACATAAACAAAAGTACCTTGAGAAGTTTTTAAAATAGCATTTTCAGGAATAATATAAACTTTTCCTAAATCAAGATTTGATACTTCAATTTTTGCAAATTCACCAATTAAAATTTCATTATTTTTATTCTCAAACTTAGCTCTTAATAAAAGAGTATCAGTATTTGAATCTATTTTAGAAGATATAAAATCAACTATACCATTTTCATAAGTATTGATACTTGTAACTAAATTAACTTTTGCACTTTTTGTTTTTATTTGTGAAAGATATCTTGTTACATCATCCTTTGAAAGTGCAAATTCTGCATAAACTGGATTAGTGTTTGTAATAGTAACAAGTAAAGAATCAGAATCATTAGAACCAACTAAATTACCAATATCTCTTTTTTTAATTCCAACAATTCCATCAATTGGAGCATAAATTTTTGTATAATCAAACTGGATTTGTGTTTGTTGTAATGATGCTTTTGCACTTTCAAGTTGGCTTGAAGCATTTTCAAAAAGATAAGTGTATTCATCATATTGTTGAGTACTTATTGATTTTGTTTTTATTAAAGAGTTAGCTCTTTCATAATCTTTTTGTGCTTTTTTATAATTAGCTTGAGCAGTTTTTACACTTGCTTTTGCCACATTTAAATTTGCTAAATATGTATCTTGTTCAATTTTATATAACAAAGTTCCTTTTTTAACAAACTCTCCTTCATTAAAATATTTTTCAACTAAAATACCTTTTACTCTTGCTCTTACTTCTACTTCTTCATAAGTTTTGATTATTGAAGGGTAAGTTTTAACTGTAGTTGATATTTTATTTTCTATTTTAAATACTTCTACAGGTAAACCTGGATTTACTTGTGCTTCTTGGGCATGAAGACTACTCATTCCCATAAAAATAATCGACATAGCAACTAATGTTTTTTTGCTATTAGATATGATTTTATTTGATTTTATCATTTTATATACTCCTGTAATTTTTTACCACTATGATAAATAATATTTGCTTTTTTAATTTCTAATTCATTTTGTGAAGTTTTTAATTGACTTAATGCATCAGATTTTTCACTTAAACTTTCTAAAAAAGCAACATTATCAATCAAACCGTTTTCATATTTTGATTTTATTACATCAAAAGTTGCATCTGCTGCTTTTACATTAGCTTCAGCCGATTTGATTTTAAGTTTTGAAATATCATATGCTTTAAGTGCAAGTTTTAAATCGGTATCTGCTTTATTTTTTTCATATTCAAATTTTGACTTTTCACTTAAATACTCTTTATATTTTGATTCATACTTATATTTAGTTTTTCCAAAAGAGAATAAATTCCATTTTAAATTTGCAGATAAGATATTTTGATGTTCAAAATCATTTGAATAATTTCCCTCATAATTATTATCATAATAAGTATAAGTATTATCAAGGGTAATAGTTGGTAAATAAGCACTTTTTTCACTTCTTGAATTTGCAAGTTTTGTTTGTAAATCAAACTCAATAGATTTTAAATCAAATCTTAAATCTTTTTCATTGTCACTTTTAAATTCAGATATAGAAGAACCACTTTGAATATTAACTTCTTGACCAGTGATATATTCTAAATTATGAACAATAGTTTGCATATTTAATTCAATTTCTTGAAGAACAACTTTTGCATTTTCAAGTCTTGAAATGATTTTTTGAACTTCATCTTCTGTAGTAGTTCCAGCATCTAAGAATCTAGATAATCTTTGTAACTGAGAATCTAACTGCTCAATCTCTTTTATTTTTGCTTCTTTTTTAGAAATATTTGATAAATAATCATAATAATAATTTATTACATTTAATGCAATTTCATTTTTTAAAGCTAAAACAGATTCGTCTGCACTTTTAATAGTAGATTCATAAGAATCATAGATATCAGATTTTTTCCCACCATCATAAAGCACATAATTAAGACTAGCATAAGCTTTTGAACTATTTTTTGCAAGAGAAGCTGTTTCATTATCTGTAATAGAATGACCAGCACCCACATCTAAACTTGGTAAGTAACTACTTTTAACACTTCTATACTCATCTTTAATTGAGTCTAAATTCTGAATAGAGGAATCTACTAATTTATTTTGAATAGATAAATTAACTAATTCCTCTAAATTTTGACTATATAAGAAAAGAGGAGTTAAAAAAATAAAATATAATTTTTTCAAGATTTTTCCTTTTCATTTAATATTTCATAAGATAACAGAATTTAACTTAAATATATCTTGCTAGAAAGATATATTTAATGCAAGTTTTGATATACTTTTGAATGGATAAAATAAATTTAGATAACTTTTACAATAAAATATCAAAGACAAAAGAATATGAAGTTTTTTCTTTCACTCTACCTATTACAATAATGCATAAAAAAATGCATCAAGAAACAGAGAACTTTTTAAAAGACAATTATGATTTATTAACATCAGACATAGATGTCCTTGCAGCATTATATTTTAATGGAAGTCAACTAACTCCAACTAAATTATATGCGGCGACAGTTTTTTCTTCAGGTGGAATGACAAAGATATTAAAAAAATTAGAGGATAAAGAATTAATAAATAGAACAGCATCTTCAATAGATAAAAGAAGTATGTTAGTTTGCCTAACACAAAAAGGCGAACAGTTAATACAAGAATCACTTAATACAATTGCAAAAAGTAAAGAAGATATGTTTAATAGTCTAAATAAAAAAGAAAAAGATGATTTTAAAAGAATATTATCAAAGATAACCTACTCACTATTAGTAAAATAGAGTGAATTGCCAATAAAATTCCAGAATTTTAAATAAAAGCTCAAATAAAACCACAATAAATTTCATAAAACCACATAAAAACCCAATATAAACAAAGTAAAACCCAATAAAATTTCTCGAAGAAGAAAGAATTCCAAAATTTAAGCTAATATTAAGCGGTTAGCTATTGACAAAGGGGAATAAAGCTATTATAATTCCCGTCCAATTTGACCAACACGAATCAAACGAGAGACTGATAGGTGAGGGGATGAGTTAGGATGATCTTTTAAATAATTAAACGTTTTGTAAAGTAATCTTTATAAACCGAATATAGAATTTTTATCTTTTAAAAATCCGAGTTTGAGTAATAACTTGTAACGGATATAAAAAATAAGAA
>JAGOIF010000117.1 GCA_017995775.1 Aliarcobacter sp. | reverse complement strand
CTAATTTAATACTATATTTACCTTTTAAGTTATCATTAGAAACTAAATCTAAATCTTGGATTAACTCATCTTTAATTTTATTTTTTACTATTTCTTTTTGTACCTTAAAAGATAAGCAATAAACAAACAAAGCAAATGCTAAATAAAAAAGATTATTAAATGCTGCAATACCTATAAAAATATATATAAAGAATAGATTAGATGCAATCATATCAATTAATTTAATTACATCGATATCTACTTTAGTTTGATTTTCAACTCTAAATTTACTATTATCTACTATCTTGCTCATTTTATAACTCCCATTTTTAAAAATAGTACTGCGTGTTTAATTGAAATCGATGAAAACTTAAAGTGTTGACTATCTCTAAGAAATGCCAAAAATTCTGTTTCATCACTATTTGCAATTTGAAATAATTGAGATACTGATGCAAAATATTGTTTTTTTGTTAAATTATTAAATCTATTGTAAATCAATATCTTTAGTTCAAACATATTTTTACAGTTTTGAATTTCATAATCTTCAATTTTTTGATATTCAAATATTTTAGATTTTGAATTAATGTAGTCAATCAATCTTCTATAAAAATCATTGATTTTTAATTCTTTTTGTTCTTGTGCTGTTTTGAATTTTTGAATATCACTTAAATTAATATTCAACTTTACATTTTGAATAGTGTAATCTTTGGGACTTCTTTCAAGAGATATACCACTAAAATAGTGAGAGTAAAATCTAATAGGTTTTACTTCCCTTTTTACTGGTTTAAAATTTGCAAATGTTGCTTCTTGTTCAATATTTACAACTCTTTCATCTTTTGATTTAATATATGAGCTAAGTTTTAAATTTAAAAGAAATATCAAAACAGCAACCAATCCAAATCCATATAAAACAAATGTATTTTGAGATATTTGCAATTGAAATAAATTCATAAAGAATTGATACAAATAATTTTTTAAAACATAGTCATATCCATAAGATAAAGCTAATATAAAAGCAAGTATTACACCTTGCTTATTTATTAATTGCCTTCTATTATGTTGTTGAAATGTTGTTAATTTTTTAGTATGAAATAATGACCTATAAAAAAGATAAAATGTTGATACTAAAATCAAACTTAGAACTATTATATTTTTATCAAAAATTTCCATTTTACATTTCCTGAACTTGAGTTTTCTCGTAACTTATTTTGTTGATTTTTTCAGGAGTTTTTTCTTGAACCTTTTCAGGTTTCTTATCTCTCATTTTTTCGATTTTTTCTTTTAAAGATGCATTATCTTTTTCTAAAGATTTTTGCTCTTTTTCTTTTTCATCTTTTTGTATTAATAGCTCCAACTCCCTTCTAAGTTCCCTATTCTCATTTTTTAGAGCTTCAACCATTGCAGAAAATTGATGTATCTCTTTTTCAAGATTTTTAAATAACTCAGATTTATCTAAAATTTTATTCTCAGAATAATCTTTTATTTTTTCACCAATATTTTTACTTTCTTCTTTTAAATTATCAATCTTTTTACTTGTAAACTCTGTTTTCTCTTCAAGTGTGTTATTTTTAACATCATTTACTTGTTTCAAAAAATCTGGATTTAGTTTAAACTCTGTTTTTTCTTCCTTGTCTTTGTTTTTTATCAATTTTAAAAAATCGATATATTTTTGAGCTTGATTGTTAATTACTGTTAGTCTAACTTGATTTTTAACTGTTTTTTGCAAAAGCTCTTTTTTGTCTCTATTATCTTTTTGATTATTATATTCATCTAGCCATTTTGATTTTAGTTGATAATCATCACTATTTCTAACCTCTTCAAATGAAATTCCAAACTTTTTTTCTGTATTTTCCCTAAATTTTTTAAACTCTTCTGCTTTCATTTCTACATCCTTTTTTTCATTTTGATAATTTGTTTTATCAAATTCTAAATTTTGCTTTTTAATTACACTAAGATAATCTGTCATATCAAAGCCTTTAAAAAGTGTCAAATCTTGATTTTTTTCTACTTTATTCCAATTCCAAACTTTTATCTCTTTTGCAACACCTTGCAACTGTTTTAAGATTTTTTCAGCTCCTTTTTGACCAGCTTCATCGTTATCGTAAGAAATAACTATTTTTAAATCTTGAAATAGTGGTTTATATTTCTCTTTTAAATTTTCATTTTCAGACCCCAAAGTAATAGCTCTATGTCCATTACCTATCATATTAAGAGTATCTTTTTCGCCACCACACAAAAAAATCTCTTGATTAATATCTTTTCTATACTCTTGCAAATCATAAAGATTAAAAGGACTTCTTTCTCGACCTTTAGTAAAAAGCACTTTTCCAGGAATTACCTCTAATCCTTTATCATTTATATAACTATTTGGATTTTTATTGTATTTCCAAAGTGTTACTATTCTATTTTCTTCATCACGAATAGGCATAGATAATCTATCAGATTGCTCTATATAGCCAATTTGGTATTTAAGAGCTATATCTTTTTGTTTCTCAAAATCCAAACTAGGAAGAGCTTCATTAAGAAGCTCTTTATATCTACTAAAATTATCTTTTCTAGCAGTATCAAATGTTTTAATAAACTCTTCGCTTATATATCCTGTTTTTATATTAGTGTTGTTAATTGTATAACCGTTATCTGTATAACTATCAAGACTAGGAAGTTTTAAACCCGTTAATCTTTCAGCCTCTTCTTTAGCCTCTTTAAAATTTTGATTATGATTTACAACTTGTAAAAAATCAATCAAATCTCCATGATTAGATGTATTATTTTTAAATGGTGAACTCGTCCAACAATGAATACTTCCATCTTCATTTATAGACATATCAGGAGTTGATGAACTGTTCCAATGAAACTGACCATTTCTAAAAACCTCAAACCCAAGGTTTGAGATTGAATTCATGATTATTTCTTTATCTGCTTTCATTTTTTATATCCTTATTTTTTAAACTTTAACCATATCACCAGCCATTTTTTGTTGTAACTTTTCAGTTATTTGAGAAATGTTAGAATCATCTCCATTTATACCAATCATGCTAGAAATAATATCCTGCAATTTAAAAATTATATAGACTCCACAAATTCCTGAAAATACGTGAATTACAACTACTCCTAGTGCTTTTAAACTTACAGCAGACATCATTGCGGTTAATCCATTAAAAAAAGAGTTTTCGCTATTTGCAATAATTGTCTCATTTGCAATTGCCATCGTGTCAAAAGTCACTCCAATCAAAAGCAAGTACAAATCGATAGCAGCTGTACTTATGAAAATATAAATATAATTAGCAAAAACAATTGCTAAAGGAGTCAAAATCAAAAGTATTAAAGTTTTACCTAAAAATGCGTCAAAATACTCTTTTTTATTTGTAACAATCGCGTAGAATACAATTAAATCGACTACAACTGCTGTTATAATAGTTCGAAAAAAATACATAACAATTCTAATAATTGCTGCTACCGCAACAACGATTAGAATTATAGAAGTAATCATCATTGTTACGATAAATATAGATACAACAAGTGAAATATACAGCAATATACCATATTGTAAGGCGCTAGTGATAGCTCCTAAAACAAAACTACCAAATGATGATAAAGCACTCATTATTCCCGCCCCTAAAAGTCCTAATGGTCCAGCTGCTGCTCCAGCAAGAAAATATTTAGCAGTTGATATTACTCCTGCGAGTTTACTCTCTTTTTCTTCTAACTGTTGAGCTGTTGGGTCAAGTCCAGCAATATTCGAAAAAAATTGATACATATTATCAAAGACTGGTGTAAATGATGGAAATGCAAACCAAATAAATTTACTTTGAATGTGCCCTAAAATTGAAGCCAAACTTGAATCATCAATACTATTTTTTATTTCAGATTTTTGCTCATCATTTTTACTCCAAGCAGAAATTAGATTGTAATCATTTGAATCTTTTATTTTTTCTATTGCAACATCTTCATTAAATACTGGATTTTGATTTTGGAAGAGTAAATTATATAGAACAGGCACTGTTACTGAATTTATCCAGCCATAGTGATTTTGTTGAAACTGGATTAAATCAACAAAAGTTTGAAATCCAACTTTTTGATTATCTGCTTTGCCATCATTATTCATCTTTATCACTTCTTGATTTATCTTGATTTGTTGTCTTAAAAAAGCGTAATCAGATAAAATTTTTCTTGAATTTGTGAATACATCTTTTTCTAATTTTTGGCATACAGCAGGGTCTATTCTATCTATTTTTAATACTTTATTTATATTATTTGAAGATATATTAATTGCATTATTTAATTGCTCATTTGCCTCTTTTGAGATAGTGTTAAATCTTTGATTTACAACTAAGTAATCTGAAAAAGCAGGTTTACAAATATTATTTAAAAAATCAAAATCCTTTTTTAAATAAAATATATCTTCAAAAAGTTTTTTAATCGCTTCTGTATTTTGAGAAATTTGTCTCTCAGTGATAAATCCTTGTTTTGCTTCAAGAAATCTTAAATAAGAGTATAAAGAGTAATCAGATACAGTATTTGCCCAAGTAGAACCTTGATTAGCAAAAAATCTTAACGTTACTTTTGCAAGTGTTGAATTTTGATAAAATTCATCTTCACTATTAGTAGGAATATCTTTATTTACTGATTTTTCATAAAGAAATTTATCAGGTACAGTAATAGGTGCTGTTGAAATTGGAATCAGAAATATAGTAATAGCTACTAACCCATTTATTACTATCTCTCCAAAACCTTGTTTTTCTTGCTCTTGTACTTTTAATATTTTTTTCTTTATTTTTCTAAATCCAGCTTTAATTACAATATATCCTGCTCCAAACAATAACATAGTTCCAAGAATATAACTAAATGCTTGCTCAACATTTATCAAAAAATATACGTAAAACCCCCAAAGCTTTTTATCCATAAAATCAGTTAAAGAGAAGGTGTCAAGTTCTTTATTTTCATTTTTTTCTTTCGCAAATAACCTTATTGCTCTGTCAATCACTCCTGCTTGCTGATTAATAGCTTGTTGTGCTCCATTATCAACTACTAAGTCATTTATTTTTAAAACTCCATCTTCTGAAATAACATCATTTGCAAAATAATCCGGATTGAGTAAAAATAAACCAGTTAATATATTACTTAATGTTTCATTTGCATTACTGTGAGAGTCTATGTTAATTTTTACTGAATTATTATTTTTAGAATACTCTAGTAAAGAAGCATTATTATTATATAACTCTGATATGTTAACACTAGAAATATAGTTAGTTCTTCCATCGACTTCAATCCCTGGAAAAACATAACTACCTAGTTGATTATAAAATACAACTCCAGCATTTCCAAGGTTATTATCTATAAATTTTTTAAGTCCAGCTTTTTCAGTTGCTAATCTTGTGCTATCAACCTTAAATTCTATTTTTTGAGGTTCACTTTGCCCTGGAAGATACTTTAAACAAGTGAATTTTCCAGCTTTTAAATCGACACTTTGTAAAATTGTTGTAACTTGATCGCTTCCACCATCTCCGCATGAG
>JAGOIF010000116.1 GCA_017995775.1 Aliarcobacter sp. | reverse complement strand
AAGTGAAATGAAAAAAATCTTACTACTAATAATATTATTTAAATCTCTTACTTTTGCAGTAGATGAAAAATACGAACAATTAGCACAGCAGTCAAACACTTGTGCAGCTTATTATGCAATTACTACTATTTGTCTTAATAATACTAAAGGTTCAGAAAAGTTGGTATCACAATCATATACATTATATGAAAGTTTTTTAGATATATCAAAATATTATTACAAAAAATCAATTCCAACTAGATCTAATAAAATGTTAGAAAATCTTGCTGTTTTAAATTCAACTAATGAAGCTGAAGATATGATGAAAAATATGGAAAGTGATTGTGGAAATATAAGTATAATAATTCCTCATGGGAAAAATTGTGTTGCCTTTTATAAAGAGGCAGTGAATAAAAAAATAGTTAAATAAACTTCAAACACTTTATCTAAAATACCATATACAACTAAACTAATTTTCTAAACTCTTGTCCAAAAACCCGCCCCCCATTTGCGATTTTTTTATCCAATTTTCTACTATTTTTTACTTTTAAAAATAAAATCTTTGATTTTTTAGGGTACAAATGCTTGACATTCCTATTGTTTTAGGAAATAGGAAAAGGTTTAAATTAAAATATTTTAGTGGAGTTTTTTCGCCAACGAAACTTTTAAAGAGCCATTTTTTTATAAGCTACGGTTTCTTAGTCCTGATGACATAGTCAAACAATAGCGATAATATAAGGCTTTGACTATTTATTTATATTTAGTCGGCAAAAGTCGGCAAATTTATAATCAAACTTTTTACATCTAGCTTGAGAAATTAATTTTTTTCAAGGGGTACCCCAAACCCCCAGCAGATTTTTTGCAAAATCGCCTATGGCTATAAATGCTAAACATATTAGTAAAAATAGAAAATATGCATACCAATAAAAATTTTTTAAAAAAAATCAGAAATTAGGAAAGAGTAAAATTAAAAATCAAACGAGGGCGGAGTTAAAATTTAATATAAAAATAGCACAAGAGGAGGGGGCGGTAGCCCACTCTCTAAAAATTATTCTATATTTTTATCCAGGATAGTGCTAACTACTTGACCTATTATAAATATTTTATTTCTTTTAGCAACTATAGTAGAATACTGTATATTATCACTTTTTAATAATATAGTCTCTCCATGGTCTTCAATTCTTTTAACATATACTTCATCCTCATATCTAAGAGCGAAGACAGTATTATTTTTTAATTCTTTTTTATCTAGATCAATCAGAATAATTGAATCAGGTTTTATATTTGGAGACATTGAATCCCCATAAACTTTTATTGCATTTAGCTTTTTACCGCTAATCATAGATTTTGGAAGAACTATAAAATCTGATGTTTTATCTTCGCTATTAATGTAACCATTTCCTGCACTAGCTTTAATGTCAGTAAAATATGGAATTGCTACAGAGTCATCATTTAAATGTTCGCTTAAATAATAGTTTTGTACAACTTTAGCTATTTTTTCTTCATTATTATAAATAGGCAATTGATTATAAAAAACCCAATTTAAATTAAGATTATCTCTTGCAGCTAGCTCTATAAAGCTCAGATAAAGACTATTTATATATTGTTTTTTACCATTAGCATTTATTGTTTTTTCAAGTATTGCTTTTTTAACAGGATTTTGTTCATTTTTTAATTGTTCAATTTTTTTATAATCCTCTAAAGCTTTTCTTCTATTATCAAAAAATGTCATTTTTGGCATTCCTAATAAATTAGCTGTATCAGTAGCAGTTTTGCAATCATATAATTTTTCAATTCTTAAAAGTGCATCATAAATGTGTGTCATTTTGTAACTCCTTACGGTTTAATTATATCATAATTTTTCTATAAATACGATAATCCGTAAAAAAATAATTAAGTTTTTTTGCGATAAAGTCGCTTTGACTTGTTCGTATTAGTCAAGTTTAGATTAATGATGAAGTCATTATGAATTAATGGAAGTCCTATAAATTGTCCTGAACTAAACAGAAGAATACACATCAGATTACACAAAAGAATAATAAAGCTTATAATATACGGATTAATTAACGTTTAAGCTTTAAAGAGGTAAAGTTTTATTAAATTTATACGGAGCAGGGCGGAAATGATTAAAAAATTTGATGAATTTAATTCTAAATTTAAGTTTATATTTGGATTAAACAGTGATACAGAAGTTGCTGATGCATTAGGAATAAGAAAAGAGACATACAAAACTAGAAAAAAAAGAGATGATATACCTTATGAGCAAGCTATAAAATACTGCGAAGAAAAAAATGTTGATCTAAACTGGATATTAAACATCAAAGAAAATTAATTGAACTACTTAATTGAAAAAACAGTATTAACTATTGAACCTACTTTAGCACTTAAAATAGGACTTAACGAGTCCATAGTTCTAAAACAGCTTCATTATTGGATTAAAAAAAGTAAAAAAAATCATAATGGCAAAAAGTGGGTTTTCAACACTTATAAGCAATGGAAAGAGCAACTACC
This sequence comes from Aliarcobacter sp., assembly GCA_017995775.1. Lineage (GTDB taxonomy): Bacteria > Campylobacterota > Campylobacteria > Campylobacterales > Arcobacteraceae > Aliarcobacter. The sequence continues at coordinate 3,028 of JAGOIF010000116.1, read as the reverse complement.
TTTTTTTAGCGAAAAAACAATTCAAAGAATTATTTTAAATTTAAAAGAAATTGGATTAATTGAGATTCAACAAATTGACAAAAATAAGATGAACAGAACAAATTTTTACTCAATAAATTATGAAAAAATAGACCAACTTTTTGAAAATTTAAAAATATCAAGCGAAACCCCACCTATTACAAAGCAAGAAGAGAATAAAAAACTTAAAGAAAAAAAACCAAATGAGGGCGGCGGTTTTTATAGTCAAGAGTTTTTAAAATTTTGGGAAAATTATCCAAAAAAGATTGGTAAAAAATTGGCGATGGTTGAGTTTGAGAAACTAGAAGATATAAATAAAGAAAAAGCTATATCAGGAGCTTTGAAATATGCCAAAAAAGTTGAAGCTACAGATGAGCAATATATAAAAACTCCAAAAAACTGGCTAAAAGATGAATATTTTGAAGATTATCAAATAGATGTGAAAATAAAGCCAATAAAAATAAATAAAATAGAGACACTTGCCTCTAAGATTGCTAACTTGATTAAAGAAAATATAACACCAGTTAATCCATTTTGGGAACAAATGAAGGGGGCGGAGTTTATTTTTGATGAATTTGAGAAAAATACTTTAAAAAATTTAGGTGGAGATTTTAATTTTTACAAAGAAATAGAGTTTCAAGACGGTGAAATACAAGCTTATTTAAAAGGAGTTTTACAGGATGATTGAAGAATTAGCAAACATAGATTTAGAGCGAAACTTTTTAAGCTCAGCAATAAAAACCAAAAAGTTTATAGAGGTTGCAGAGCTTATAAGAGATGAACATTTTACGGTGGCTGGACATAGAGAAATTTTAAAAGCGATAAAAAAACTTGATGATAGTTTTAGGGAGTTGTCTTTTACTGCTGTTGGTGAAGAGCTCAGAAAAAGTAGTCCAGATAGCTTGAATGATTTAAAAATGGTTGGTATTGAAGAGGCTACAAGTGATATAGAAATTACGGTAATTGAGCTAATAGAGTGGCACAACAAAAGAGAACTATATCGTTTAAGTATAAAAATACAAGAAGAATTGAGACAGAGAAAATCTAGTTCTTTTATAACTAAAACAATTGATGATACAACTATAGGTTTAGATGTTTCTACGGGGAGCAAAGCAAAAGACTATGAAGTAAGAGAAGAAGGAATTAAATTACTTCCTCCAAGACCTATCTATCAAACTGGTGTTAGTTTTATTGACGATTACTTGAAAGGTGGATTATCTTGTGGGCAACTTATCTTAATTATGGGTGACCCAGAGGCTGGAAAAACTTTACTTACTACTCAAATACTACAAAATGTTTCAAATGGTTTTCCAACACTCTTTTTCCCGTTTGAGTTTACAGTTAGAGATTATATTGAGAACAATATCAAAAGAAAAAAAGTTTTTAATAAAAAAAATCTTTATATTGTAGATGAGGGTTACGATATTAGTGATGTAAGTAGAGAGATAAAAATTATGGCAAAAAAAGGTGTTAAATTTATTGTTATAGATTCACAAATGAGAGTGGAAAATAGTGAAAATAGAGGAACAGCAGAGCAAGGGGAGAGTGAGAAATTTAGCAAATTAGCAAAACTAGCTCACTCTTTAGATTTAGTTATTCTTTTTATAGCTCAACAAGGAAAACAAGATACAGCAGGTGGTGTTCACTCTCCAATGGGTAGTAAAAAAGGTGGACATGAAGCAAATCAGATTTGGTATATCCATAAACTCAAACCAAAATATGAAGATGGTAGCGATATAGATATAAATGCAAACAAAAGACTGCTTGAAGTATCTAAAAATAAGCAAAATGGAAGACATTTTAAAACAGAAATTTCACTAAATCCTGTAACTTTAGATTTCGTTAGAAAATATAATCAAAATCCAATAGAAACAGTTTTTGAAGCGGTAGAAGAGAATAAAGAATCAAAAGCTGAAATACCTGAGATGGATTTATAAATGGAAATTGGATTAGAAAAATTTGAAAATCTATGGTGTATTTTTAAAAAAGATAAAGGAGTTGAGCTATGGCTTAATAAAAATAAAAAATGGTCGAAAAAAGATGATAGAGCTGGCATCAAAGATTATAAAAAAGCTGAAAATTTATTACTAAATTTATTAAAGGATAAAGTATGTATAACAAATCAATAATGGTTGGAAATTTAACAAAAGATGTAGAACTTAAATACACTCCAGGTGGACTAGCAATAGGGAAAAGTTCTATAGCATCATCTTATAAATACAAAGGACAAGATGGGGCTCAAAAAGAAGAAGTCTGTTTTTTAGAATTTACTATGATGGGAAGACAAGCTGAGATTGCAAACCAATACCTAAGAAAAGGTTCTAAAGTTTTATTAGAGGGAAGATTAGTTCTTGAACAGTGGACTGATAAGGATGGGAATAATCGAAGCAAACACTCTTTAAGAGTCGATGAAATGAAAATGATGGACAGTAAAAACAATGAACAATAAAGATGATATTTTGTTAGCTCAAGCTCAAAAGATTGAGACACTAAAAGAAAAAAAAGAGCTTCAAGAAAGAATCATAAAAGCAAAGATAAGAAAAGGTGGCTGGGAGTCTTTAAGACTCTACACTATTGGAGTATTTAAAAATGTTTACAATAGAGAGTTTCAAGAGTATTGGTATCATGAACTTATATTTAGAATACTTTGGAATGTGATAGCTGGTAAAGAAAAAAGGTTAATGATAGAGTATGCACCTAGATTTGGAAAAACAGAAAACACAGTAAGGATTTTTATATCTTTTGCACAAGGATTTGTTGAAAATATTAAGAATATGTATTTTACTTATGGAAATGATTTAACAGAGGATAATAGTGTAGATGTAAAAACTATTATGAAAAGTGATTATTTTAAAGAGCTATTTCCAAATAAAAAATTTCATGATGACCAAAATAAAAAAACAAATTGGAAACTAAAAGACGGAAGCCAGTTTTTTGGAACTTCTGTAGGAGGAGCTAGTACAGGAAAAGGTGCAAATATTGCTTCACTTGATGACTTACTAAAAGCACA
>JAGOIF010000042.1 GCA_017995775.1 Aliarcobacter sp. | reverse complement strand
TTGAAATCGCAGAAAATGTTGAAGAGGTAAAACCTCAAGTTCAAAAAGAAGTTGTGCAAACCCAAAAACCAGTAGATTTAGATCAAATTCAAGCATTAGAAAATGAGTATCTATCAAAACTAAGACGTTTAATAGAAGAAAATAAAACTTATCCAAGAGCTGCTAAAAGATTAAATCAAATGGGGAAAGTTCATATTTCTTTTGTTATTTCCAAAGATGGTCAAATTAGAAATGCCAAAATCGTAAGAGATTCAAGCTATGAAAGATTAAATGATGCAGCACTTGAAATACTAAGCAAAATAGAGAAGTTTGAGCCAATACCTGAAAAACTAAATAAAAATTCTTGGGAAATTACAGTACCAATTATTTATGAAATAACAAGGAGCTAAAAGAATGGAAGTTGATTTATTAACATATATAGACAGAGGTGGAATAATAGTTTATATACTAATTTTTCTAAATATTATAGGATTTACAATAATGTTTTGGAAATTAGTAGTAATTGCTTTATTTAAAAATAAAAGAGAAAATCTAGTATCTGAAATAATCATTTTTGCAAAAGAAAATTCTCAAGAGTTTAAAAAAGATTCAATTGAGAATTTTATAAATAGAAAGATTAGAAAACTAGAGTTTGGTTTAAATACTGTAAAAATCATAGCTTCAATCGCTCCATTACTTGGACTTTTAGGAACTGTTATTGGTGTTTTAGATTCATTTGATTCTATTACAAAAAGTGGTCTTGGTGATCCATCTATCTTTTCAAGTGGTATTTCTGTTGCTTTAATTACAACCATTGCTGGTTTGATTGTCGCAATTCCTCACTATATTGGTTATAACTATATTGTTGGGATTTTAGATGATATTGAGCTGAAAATTCAAAAAGAGGTTCTTAAAAAGATATGAAAAAAAGAGAGATACTAACTCCTGATATTACACCACTTATTGATGTTGTTTTTATTCTTTTGATATTTTTTATAGTTTCTTCTGTGTTTAAAAAAGATGAACTTGCATTAGTTTTAAATCTTCCAACTTCAAGTGCCCAAGAGATAGAACTAAAAGAAAAAGAGATAATAATTGAGCTAAATGATGAAAAACTAGCTATTTATGGAAATGAAACCTCATATGAATCACTTGAAGAAGAGATTATAAAAATAGAAGATAAAGAAAGAAATATCATTTTTAGAATCGATAAAGATGTAAAATATGAAAAGATTATAAAAGTTTTAGAGATTCTTCAAAAGAGTCAATTATTTAATATATCATTAATAACTGATACAAAAAAATAGATATTTTATTTTTAAAGAGCTTTTTTGATTTTGTATAAGAAACTTAATTCATTAAGATTTTTACAAACATAAAAGCTCATCTCTTCGAAATCATAATATTCATTGATTTTATAATATGCATCTCTATATTTATTAAAAGCAAATCTTTTATTCAAAGTCTTTTTAGAATCAATTATAGATAAAGGAACAAGAAAAAAACCTTTATTATAATTTTCTAAAAAAGCTTCCTCTCCCACTACTACTAAAATCTTTTCTAGAATATTCTCTTTTTTAAAACCCACAGATTTAAATATTTTTTTAAAAAACTTCACTTATTTTTACGTCCTATTGTTATTATTCGTATTATATAAAAGGATTATTAGAATATCTTTAGTTATCCTCTTTTCTCCATTTTCTTTTCATATTATGTATATATATTATCAAAATAAAAAATACAGATGATGTAATTCCTAAAGCAATTAATAAATCAGTTTCACTTGGAATACTTTCAAGTAATATCAGTTTTCTAATAATTACAACAAAAGCAATTTCTAAAAACGTTAGTGCATAATCAAATCCATTTTTAATAAAAAGCGTCTTCACAATAGCAATCACAATTAGTGTAAATAATCCATCAGTTAAAATATTTTTAATAGAAGCAAAATCCAAAGCACCTTGAGCAAGAGTAAAAGAGATAATCTTATGCCCTAAACTCATAAGACAAATAGCAAGATAAATTATCATTATAATAATAAAAAAATATTTAAGCATATTTATAAGTCTAAGTAAAATTACATCAACTTTACTTTCTAATACTTTATCAATATGATTTACTTTTAAAAAAACTCTTTCAACTAAATTCTTTTTTTCTATTTCTTTCATTATTTTTACCTTCATAACTATCAAGCAATTTTCGCGAATATTAGCACAGCTAAACAAAATATAAAGATAAAAATAGCCATTTTTACTACTTATTTTATAAATTTAAAATAATAAAAAACTTTAATTAAACAACAAAAAATAAATCACAATTTATTCACACTTAAAGTGTATAACTCTTAAATTAATTTAAGGATTACATTATGAGAAAATTACTTTTAGTTTCACTCCTAACACTTAGCTCAACTTTGTTTGCAAGCCCAAACATAGGAATAAGTGTTCAATCACCAATTGGAAATAATTCTATGATTGATATAAATTTTAGATCAGATGATCATAGATATGATAATAGATATAAAAACTTTGATTACAATAGACATGGTTATCGTGATGATTTTGGATATTATTTTGGATATTTTGATAAAACAGGATATTTTTATAATAACATTTTTTTCTTATATGATAATAGATATACATATAGAGATAGATTATATTCAAGAGGTTATTTCAAACCAAATCATGTTCACTATAGAGAATATAGATTTCATAAAAACAATGACTGGAACAGATCAAGAAATTATAGAAAAGATAGAGAGCCCGTATATGGTCCTTATTATCAAAAAATTGAAAACAATTATTATATAAATGATAAGCAAAGATATAAAGATCATAAAAATGAAATTAAAAGAGAAGAAAAAAGAGACAAAGATAGATATAAAGATAATCACAAACAAAATTATGATAGAAAATCAAATGATAGAGATTACAAAAATGACAGAAATTCACAAAGAAGAGATGATCATAATCATAGATAAATTATAACAGTCTCATAAAAAAAGAAATCCCAATTTATACTAAATTGGGATTTGATATTATTCTTTAGGAAGCACTTTCATAGGAACGATTTGAAACTCGTCCATATCCCAAACATTATTTTTTACGTATGGTTCATTTTCTAACCATGCATCTAACTCTTCATCTGTTTCAAAATCAATAAAAAGCGTAGATCCAACCATAACATCTTCTTCCATAAGTGCAGCAGCGTTAATAATCTTACCTTCAGCCATTAATTTTCTTACACCTTCAACATGTTCATCTCTTGATTCTAATCTTCGCTCTAGAGCGTTTGCATTGTCATACGCTATTACTAAATATTGCATAAATTAATCCTTTTTCTTTAATTCTAGCATTTTAGCATAAAAATAAAATGATAAAATTAAATATTTTAAAAAGCTGCCGCAAATAGAAAACTTAGTGGATATATTATTACACCCATATATCTAAGAATTGGTACCATTGTCATATTAAAAGGAATTATTTCTTCAATATTTGTTCCATTTGAAAGTTTTTTCATTAATGATAATTTAAAACTAATATCTAAAAATTTTATAATTAGTATTGAACTCATCCAAAAACTAAAATTATTTAAATAAAAAGATACAAAAATAGTATAAAAAAATGTTACATGTAATAAAAAGTATAAAAAGATATTTTTTTGGAAAATTTGAAAATTGTTGTTTAGTAAACCATAAAGCGTGTCAGATTTTTGCCATTTTGATTCAAAAAATTCTAAAGCGACAAAGATTAAAAATAAAGATAATATTTCCATTTAAAGATGCTTTAAACAATAAGGCTAAAGCCTTATTGTTTAAGATTAATGTTCAGAAAATTTAATTTTTTGGTTTTTGTATAGACCAGTTCCAACAGGAATTGTTCTACCAATAACAACGTTTTCTTTTAAGTCTTCTAACATATCCATTTTAGCACTAATTGCAGCTTCAGTTAAAACTTTAGTAGTTTCTTGGAATGATGCAGCAGAGATAATAGAATCTGATGTAACAGCTGCTCTTGTAATACCTAATAATAAAGGTTCTGCAATAGCTGGCTCTCCACCTAATTTGATTACTTTTGCATTTTCTATTTTAAATTTCTTCTTAGAAATCATATCTCCAACGATGAATTTAGTATCTCCACCATCTAAAATAGAAACTTGTCTTAACATTTGAGATGTAATTACCTCAATATGTTTATCCGCAATACTAACCCCTTGAGATCTATACACTTGTTGTACTTCTGAAACGATAAAGTAATGAAGTGCTTTTTCTCCAAGAATTCTTAATACATCATGTGGAGAAGTTTGACCATCTGTTAAAGCCTCACCAGCATGAACGAACTCACCTTCGTGAACAAGAATTTGCTTAGATTTTTCAACTAAATATTCTGTGTTATTTCCAATAATGTCTGTAATTAAAATTCTTTGTTTGTTTCTTAATGGTTTACCAAAAGAAATAATACCGTCAAATGAAGCTAAAACAGCGATATTTTTTGGTCTTCTAGCTTCAAATAATTCAGAAACTCTTGGAAGACCTCCAGTAATATCTTTTGATTTTTGTGTTGCTTTTGGTGTTTTACCAATTATATCAGCAACATCAACTTTCTTACCTTCTGCAACGTTTAATGAAGTTTTAGGCTCTAAAGAATATCTAATAATTTCATTATCTTCTGTTGCTAAAATAATTGTTGGTTTATATCCACTTGGAATATATTCATTAACAACTAACTTAGAAGTTCCTGTTAACTCATCAAATTGCTCAGAAACTGTAACACCTGGAATGATATCTTCAAATGAGATAATTCCTGATTTTTCAGCTATCGTAGGATTCGCATAAGGATCCCATTCTGCAATTACAACTTGCTCACTTCTTGCAGGAACTGCAAGTAAAGAACCTTTTTCTACTTCAGAGTTATCACTTAATTCAATAATTGAACCTCTAGCAATATAATGTCTTAAAGCTTCTCTATCATCAGCATCAACGATAACAGCGAATACACCTTTATCTTTAACAGGCTCACCTGCATTAATATCGTGTCTTCTTTCTAAATAGTCACCAGTTAATTTATAATACTTAACTATTCCTTTTGCACCTGAAAGAACTTTAGATGTAATAGGAGCTCCATCTTCAACTTTTAATTCAGAAGCAAATGGGATTCTATTTGGAACGTTCCATCCGTCTTTAATAAACTCAACGATTGATTCATTTTCTTCTACTTCATCTGAATTACCGTATGGTAAGTATAATTTACCTTCGATTTTTCCAGAAATACCAGCTAACTCATTAGCTTTTGCAACGTCACTTTTTCTTAAGTAATATTTTTTAGTATCTTTTCCATTTGTAATAGTTACAATGATTTCTTCGTGTAAAGTTTCAACAGTAACTTTACCTTTAAATGGTGCATTAATTTTTGGCTCAACTAATAAAACACCAGCATTTCTTCTATTTGCTACAATGATTTTTCCATCAGATTTAACATATTTTTTAATATTGTAATATCTAATAAACCCTTCTTTGTCAGCTTTTAATTCTCTTTCAGTTTGAGTAGCACTTGCAGTTCCCCCAACGTGGAAAGTTCTAAGTGTCAGCTGAGTTCCTGGCTCTCCAATAGATTGTGCAGCAACAACTCCTACAGCTTCTCCTGGTTTTGCTTTTCTTTGCTCACCAAGGTTTAGACCGTAACATTTTGAACATAATCCATTTTCAACTTTACAAGTTAATGGTGTTCTAATAATAACAGCTTTAACTTCAGCTTCTGTAACTACTTTTGCATCTTCTTCAGTAATTAATGTACCTTCAGCAAATAAAATTTCATTTGAAATAGGGTCAATAATATCTTCAGCAATTACTCTTCCTGTGATTCTTTCTTCTAATGACTCAATTAACTCATTTCCAGAAGTAATATCAGTAATTTCAATACCTTCATGTGTTCCACAATCTTCAACTGTAATTCTTACGTTTTGAGAAACGTCAATTAGTTTTCTTGTTAAGTATCCAGCATTGGCAGTTTTTAAAGCTGTATCCGCAAGACCTTTTCTAGCTCCGTGAGTTGAAATAAAGTACTCAAGTACGTTTAGTCCCTCTTTAAAGTTAGAGATAATTGGTGTTTCAATAATAGAACCATCTGGCTTAGCCATAAGTCCTCTCATACCTGAAAGCTGTCTAATTTGAGCAGCAGATCCTCTTGCTCCTGAGTCAGCCATCATATAAATAGAGTTAAATCCATTTTTATCAGTTTTAACTAAATCCATCATTTCAGAACCAAGTTTATTATTAACTTCCGTCCAGATATCAATAATTTTATTATATCTTTCTTGCTCAGTTAATAAACCTTGAGAGAATTGTTTTTGAACTTCAATAACTTCTTTTTTAGATTTTGTAATATGTCCAACTTTTGTTTCAGGAACTCTAATATCATCAATAGAAATTGAAATACCTGCACTTGTTGCATATTTAAAACCTAGATTTTTTAAGTTATCTAAGAATCTTGGAGTTACTTCATATCCACCATGTTTGTAAATATAATCAACTAATATTCCAATATCTTTTTTCTTTAAAACTTTATTCCATAAATTTGCAGGTACGAATTCAGGTAAAATTTCATGAATAATTAGTCTTCCAACAGTTGTATGAATAATTTTATCATCTAACTTTGTTCTAATTTTTGCATGTAAATCGATTCTGTCCATATCTAAAGCAATTCTTACTTCGTTAACATCTGTGAATAATTTATGTTCACCTCTTACACCCTCTTTTTCTAATGATAGATAATAAATACCTAAAATCATATCTTGTGAAGGAACTGCAATTGCTCTACCAGATGCTGGTAAAAGAATATTCATTGATGACATCATTAAAATTTTAGCTTCTGCAACCGCTTCTTGAGATAAAGGCACGTGAACTGCCATTTGATCCCCATCGAAGTCCGCATTGAAGGCAGCACAAACAAGTGGGTGTAATCTAATTGCTTTTCCATCAATTAATACAGGGTGGAAAGCTTGAATAGACAATTTATGTAGAGTTGGAGCTCTATTTAACATAATTGGATATTCATCAACGATTTCATTTAAACATTCCCAAACTTCGTTTGTTTCAGCCTCAATTAATCTTTTTGCAGCTTTTAAAGTTGTTGCGTAACCTTTTTCTTCTAATTTAGCCATTAAATGTGGTTTAAATAACTCAAGAGCCATTTTCTTTGGAATACCACATTGGTCCATATTTAATGTAGGTCCAACAACAATAACAGATCTACCTGAGAAGTCAACTCTTTTTCCAAGTAAGTTTTGTCTAAATCGTCCTTGTTTACCTTTAATGATTTCTGATAAAGATTTTAAAGGTCTTTTATTAGCACCTTTTACTGCATTTGCAGTTTTACCATTATCAAATAATGCATCAACAGCTTCTTGAAGCATTCTTTTTTCATTTCTGATAATAATTTCAGGAGCATCAAGTTCTGTTAATCTTTTTAATCTGTTATTTCTGTTAATAACTCTTCTATACAAGTCATTTACGTCTGAAACAGCAAATTTTCCACCATCAAGTGAAACAAGTGGTCTTAAATCAGGTGGAAGAACTGGAAGTTGAGTAAGCATCATCCACTCCGGTCTATTCCCAGAATTTAAGAAGTTTTCAACAACTTTTAATCTTTTGATTATAGTTTTTCTTTTTGCTTCTGATTTTGTAGAACCCATTTCTTCTTTTAGAACAGTTAATAATTCAAATAAATCAATAGTTTCTAATAAATCTCTAACGATTTGTCCACCCATAGATGCATCAAATCCTGTATGTTCAAATAAATCAGCAATAGTTCTATATTGTTCTTCATTTAAGATATCATACTTTAAAACTTTTTTAGTTTTTTCATTATCATAATAAGCTTCACCAGCTTCACTTACGATATATGCTTCATAGTATAATACTCTTTCTAAATCTTTTAATTTAACACCAAGTAATGTACCAATTCTTGTAGGAAGAGATGAAACCATCCAAATATGAGCAACAGGAGATACTAAATCAATATGTCCCATTCTATGTCTTCGAACTTTTGATGAAGTTACTTCAACTCCACATTTTTCACATACAACACCTTTGTATCTCATCTTTTTATATTTACCACAAAGACATTCATAATCTTTTACTGGTCCAAAAATTTTCGCACAAAATAAACCATCTCTTTCTGGTTTAAGTGTTCTATAGTTTATTGTTTCAGGTTTTTTAACTTCACCACAAGACCATGCTAATATTTTTTCAGGACTTGCAAGTCTTAATTGAAAAGCCGCAAAATCTTGCGGTCTTTCTAATTCTTTTATCTCAATAGCTTGTAATGTTTTTATAGTTTTACTCATTATTTTCTACCTCTCCAAAAATCTCTACATCTAATGCTAGAGCTTTTAACTCTTTTGTTAATACGAAGAATGTTTCAGGAACACCTGAATCTGGAACATTTTCACCGTTTGCAATAGCTCTATAAGCTCTTGTTCTACCTTCAACGTCATCTGACTTCGTTGTTAGCATTTCTTTTAGTACATTTGTTGCACCATAGGCTTCAAGTGCCCAAACTTCCATCTCTCCGAATCTTTGTCCACCAAATAGAGCTTTTCCTCCAACTGGTTGTTGTGTAACTAAAGAGTAAGGTCCTGTAGATCTTGCGTGAACTTTTTCATCAACTAAGTGGTGAAGTTTTAGCATATACATGTAACCTACGTTTACTCTTTCTTTCATTCTTTCACCTGTTTTACCATCTGTTAATACACATTTTCCATCTGTATCAATTTTTGCTAATTCAAATAATTTAATGAATTCTTCTTCTTTTACACCGTCAAAAATTTGTGTTGCAAATCTAACACCTTTTGTCCAGTCTTGTCCGTATTTAATAATTTCATCATCACTTAAAGCATCCATGAATGCTTTTCCATTCATAAGTTTAGCAACTGATGCAATTTCTGTCATTTTAGCTCTTAATTCAGCAATGAAATCTGCTTTTTTAGCTTCGAAAATATCTTGGATTTGCGCACCAAGTCTTTTTCCAACTAGACCTAAGTGAACTTCAAGAATTTGACCAATATTCATCCTTGATGGAACCCCTAGTGGATTTAAAATAACATCAACTGTAGATCCATCTTCTAAGTAAGGCATATCAACTTTAGGAACAATATTAGAAACGATACCTTTGTTTCCGTGTCTTCCTGCCATTTTATCCCCAACCTTGATCTTTCTCTTAGTTGCAATATACACTTTCACTTGTTTAATAACACCTGATGATAAAATATCATCATGCTCTAAAACTGTAAGTTTTTCTTCATGATCATCTCTTAATTGAGATTTTTGCTTAATAAAGTGTTCTTTAATATCATTATATTTCTTTTCAATTTCTTTTGAGTAAGAAGATACAACTTTTTTCATAGCAAATCTGTTAATATTTAATAGGATATCAAGTGGAATACTTTCACCTTTATTATATGTAACTTCATCTAATTCTAAATCTTTTGATAATGTTGATTTTAATAATAAATCATTAATTTTTAAAATCTCTTCTCTATCTAACATCAATAATTTATCATGATGTTTTAAATCTAATTCAGCTTTTTCAGATTCAATTTCAGCGATTGCTCTTTCGTCTTTTTCATAACCTTTTTTAGTAAATACTTTAACATCAACAACAGTACCTTCCATTGATGTAGGGCAAACTAAAGATTTATTAATAACGTGTCCAGCTTTTTCACCAAAGATTGCTCTTAAAAGTCTTTCTTCAGGAGTTGGTTTAATTTCACCTTTTGGTGTTACTTTTCCAACTAAAATCATTCCAGATTTAACAAAAGTTCCAATTTTAACAATACCAGAATTATCTAAATGTGAAATTGATTCTTCTTTTACACCTGGTAAATCTCTAGTAATTTCTTCGTTACCATGTTTTAATTCTCTACATTCAACTTCTTTTTCATAAATATGAATTGAAGTAAATGCATCTTCTTCAATAAGTCTTTCAGAAAGAACGATAGCATCTTCATAGTTGTATCCATTCCAAGGCATAAACGCAACCATTGCATTAACACCAACCGCTAACTCACCTCTATCCATAGAAGGACCATCAGCAATTACTTGACCTTTTTCTACGAATTCACCCTCAGTTACAGCAATTCTTTGCCCAAATGAAGTATTATTATTTGTTCTAACGTTTTTATTTACAGAATAATGATCGATGAAAGCACCGTTTTCATCTTCACCTCTTACATAAATATTTTTTGCATCAGCTTTTTCAACAAGTCCAGCACGATCTGCTTTAATTGCTTCCCATGCATCTCTTGCAACTGTTTTTTCTAAACCAGTTCCAACAACAGGAGCATTTGGTCTTAATAATGGAACAGCTTGTCTCATCATGTTTGATCCCATAAGAGCTCTGTTGGCATCATCATGTTCTAAGAAAGGAATAAGTGAAGCTGCAACTCCCATAACCATTTGAGAAGAGATATCAATTAAATCAACACTACTTCTTTCCATTAATAAAATTTCACCATCTTTTCTAGCTTCTGTTAAAGCTTCAACGATTTTTCCATTTTCATCAACTTTTGTAGAACCAGGTGCAATTACTAAACCTTCTTCTTGAGTTGCTGTATAGTATTTAATCTCATCAGTTACAATACCATCTACAACTGTTTTATATGGAGCTTCAATAAATCCAAGCTCATTAACTTTAGAGAAAGTTGATAATGTATTAATAAGTCCAATATTTTGACCCTCTGGAGTTTCAACAGGACAAATTCTTCCATAGTGAGTCGGATGAACGTCTCTTACTTCAAATCCAGCTCTTTCTTTAACAAGTCCACCTTCACCAAGTGCTGAAAGTCTTCTTTTATGAGTAACTTCAGATAATGGATTTGTTTGGTCCATAAATTGAGATAATTGACCAGATGTAAAAAATTCAGTAATTGTTGATGTAATCATTTTAGAGTTAACTAAATCATGAGGCATAATATCTTCTAATGTACCAGATAATGTAGTCATTTTGTCTCTAATAGCTTTTTGCATTTTGATTAAACCAGCATGTAATTCATTTGCTAATAATTCACCAATTGCTCTAATTCTTCTATTACCTAAGTGATCTCTATCATCGATATGACCTTGACCTGATTTAACTTTTACTAGGTATTGAACTGTTTTAATAACATCTTCATAAGTTAAAGTTGTTACGTATTCAGGAACATTTACACCTAATTTGTGGTTCATTTTCATTCTTCCCACTTTTGTTAAATCATATCTTTCTGGATCAAAGAATAATTTCTTAACAAATTCTTTTGCAGCTTCTTTAGTAACAGGCTCACCTGGTCTCATAACTTTATAGATTCTAATTGCTGATAAATCATTCTCATCATCAATTTGTTCTGTTTGTTTTAATAATTTTAAAGATTCAGCATCAGCTTTAAATGCATTGATGATCGAGCTATCAATTCCTGGTGCTAAGTCATTTGCAATATCAAATGATTCAAAACCTAAATCTAAAAGTTTTTTTAATTTTAATTCATCAAGATTTGTTAATGCATCAAATAAAACTTCTCCTGATTCAGGATCGTAAATTGCATTTGAAGTACTTCTGTCCATTAATTGCTCTAAAGGATATTCAATTAATTCTAATCCACCCTCAACTAATGCTTTAGCTTTTCTAGCAGTTAATCTTTTTCCAGCAGCAATTACTAAATTACCTTTATCATCTTTTACATCATATTCAATTCTTCCCATGAAATCATCAGGGTTAAATTCAGCTAAAAATTTATTGTTTTTGATTTTAATATTTACGATAGGATAGAATAATTTAATTATATCTTCTTTAGAATAACCTAATGCTCTAAATAAAATTGTAACAGGAACTTTTCTTCTTTTATTAATTCTTACATATAATACATCTTTTGCATCATATTCAAAATATAACCAAGAACCACGATCTGGAATTATTTGTCCTGTGTATATTAGTTTACTTTCAGCAGTATTTGATTCTTCTTCTTTAAAAATAACACCTGGAGATCTGTGTAATTGATTAACAACTACTCTTTCAACACCATTTACAATAAAAGAAGTTCTATCAGTCATTAAAGGAATTTCTCTAACAAATAATGCTTGTTCCTTCATATCTTTAACACCGATTTTTTCACCAGTTTTTTCGTCTAAATCCCATAATGTTAATCTTATGTTGATTTTTAGAGGAATAGAATATGTTAGTCCTCTAACCATTGATTCTCTTACATCATATTTAGGCTTACCTACGTCGCTTCCTAAATAGTCAAGAGTAATTCTGTTTTGAACGTCATGTATAGGGAAAATAGATTTAAATACTTTTTCAATTCCAGCAGTTGTTCTGTCATTTTGACCAATCATTAAGAATGTATCATATGAAGTTTGTTGTAGTTGTAATAAGTTTGGAATTTCAATTTGTTGTGGATTTTTTGCAAAATCAACTCTAAGTCTATTACCAGATTTTAAAGAGTTTAACATTGTCGGCCTTGTTATAAAATTTGGTTAAGTTTTGCACATTATATTTCTATAAAGCACAAAAGCATCCATAAAGGATAGGGTTAAAATTTCATAAAATTTTAACCTTAGCCTTCAAAGATGCTGTTCTTACACAAGGCCGAAGCCTTGTATAACAGTCATAATTACGGAGTAATTATTTAATTTCTACTTTTGCACCAGCAGCTTCTAATAAAGCTTTTGCCGCTTCAGCATCGTCTTTTGAGATACCTTCTTTAATTGTTGAAGGAGTTTCTTCAGCAGCAGTTTTTGCTTCTTTTAATCCTAAACCAGTTAATGCTCTAATTTCTTTAATAACATTAATTTTCTTGTCACCAGCATCTAAGATAATAACGTCAAATTCAGTTTTTTCTTCAACAGCTTCAACAGCAGCAACTGCTCCACCAGCCATTGCAACAGGTTGTGCAGATACACCAAATTTTTCTTCAAATTGTTTTACTAATTCTGATAATTCAAGTACAGATAATCCAGAGATATATTCTAATACGTCTTCTTTAGAAATTGCCATTTCTTTTCCTTTTATTTTTTTATTTTTTTATTTTCAATAACTTAAATATAATTAAGCTGCTTCTTCTTCTTTTTTCTTTCTAAGTGCATCAAGCCCAATAGTAAAGTTTGTAACAGGTGCCATCCATGTAGCTGCAAGCATTCCAAGAAGTTGTTCTCTTGATGGTAACTTAGCAAACGCATTAACAGTAGCTGCATCAGCAACTTTACCTTCAATAATACCAGATTTAATAGCAAATTTTTCTTTGTTAGCAGTAGCAAATTTATCAGCTACTTTACAAGCTGAAATTTGATCATCTGACCATAAGAAAATATTAGTACCTGCTAATTCTACTTCACCTAATTCTGCATTTCTTGCAGCAACAGTAACTAAAGTATTCTTAGCAACTTGAACTTTAGTATTATTAGCTTTTGCATCTTTTCTTAAAGTTTCTAATTCTTTATGAGTAAGACCTTTATAGTCACATACTACAACCGCTAAAGAATCTTTAAATTCAGCTGTTAAAAAATTAATAATTTCTGATTTTTGTTGTTTAGTCATTATTTTTCTCCTCCCTTCAAAACATAGACTTAGGCGGGACTTACAAGAAACGGAGGTGTCTCTTACCAGCTGTCATCAGTTTTATTTCAGTGCTTTGAATAACACTCAATAATAAAGAAACTTTATCTTCATTATTGAATGCTAAAAAAAAATTAGATAAGGATAACCTTATCTAATTTCCATAATTTCCATGTTATCAATGATAACTGATGGGCTCATTGTTAAAGAAATAGCTGCATTTGTAATGTATCTACCTTTAGCAGTTGAAGGTTTAGCTTTATTGATAGCAGCGATAAATGCAGCTGCATTTTCTCTTATTGCTTCAGCACTGAATGAAACTTTTCCAATTCCAGCTTGCATATTTCCTTTTTTGTCAACTCTA
The DNA here is from genome assembly GCA_017995775.1 of Aliarcobacter sp. Taxonomy (GTDB): domain Bacteria; phylum Campylobacterota; class Campylobacteria; order Campylobacterales; family Arcobacteraceae; genus Aliarcobacter. Next base: position 3,711 of record JAGOIF010000042.1, on the reverse strand, counting down.
TAAGTAACTTGACCACCTTTAGCATCATTAACTGCTTTAGTTACATCCATAGTTACAGTACCAGTTTTAGGATTTGGCATTAAACCTTTTGGTCCTAAAATTCTTCCTACTTTCCCTACGATTCCCATACAATCAGGAGTTGCAATTAAAACATCAAAATCAATTTTTCCAGCTTGAATTGCTTCAGCTAAATCATCATTTCCAACAACATCAGCACCTGCTGCTTTTGCTTCGTCCATTTTTAAACCTTTTGCAAATACTGCAACTCTTACAGTTTTACCAGTTCCATTTGGAAGTACAACAGCACCTCTAATCATTTGGTCTGCATGTCTTGGGTCAACATTTAAGTTAAGTGCAATTTCAACACTTTCGTCAAATTTAGCTGATTTTAATTCTTTAATTGTATTACAAGCGTCTGTTAAAGAATATTTTCTATTCTCAATTTTTTCTTGTAATGCTTTATATCTTTTTGAAACTTTTGCCATTATATTCTCCGCAATTTTTTATTATTTTGCTACCGCCCTTAATTAAGTCCGGTGGTAAGACTTTCTTAAAATAGAATTATTATTCTATTTCAATACCAATTGATCTAGCTGAACCTGCAACGATTCTTGCTGCCGCTTCTTTATCATCTGTATTTAAATCTTTGATTTTCATATCAACGATTTCCATAACTTGAGCTCTTGAAAGCTTTCCAATTTTTTGTTTTAATGGATTACTTGAACCAGATTTAATTCCAGCAACTTTTTTAATTAAATCAGTCATTGGTGGTTGTTTTACTTCAAATGTAAAACTTTTATCTGTATAAACTGTGATAACAACTGGTAATCTAAAACCTGCTTTATCTTTAGTTTTTTCATTAAAAGCCTTACAAAATTCCATAATATTAACACCTCTTTGACCTAATGCTGGTCCTACTGGTGGTGATGGGTTTGCAGCGCCTGCTGGTATCTGTAATTTGATTAACCCTTGAATTTTTTTAGCCATGCTATTCCTTTAACTATATTTTAATGATTAGACATTAGGCAAGAAAACTATACCAATAAAAGTTATGTTTTTTTGCCTAATGTCTATAAATTATTATTTAAACTACTCTTTCTACTTGTGTATAAGAAATTTCAACTGGAGTATTTCGTCCAAAAATTGAAACATTTAATTTTAATAAACCAGAAACCATATCAAAATCTTCTACTAAACCATTAAAGTTAGAAAATGGTCCTTCATTGATTCTTACCATTTCACCATTATCAAATGAAATTTTTGGTTTTGCTGCTGCTCTATTTTTTACTTTTTCTAAGATAAGATTAATATCTTTATCCGATAAAGCTGTTGGTTTTTTTGATTCACCAATGAATCTTCCAACTTTTGGCATTGATTGGATTCTATGCCATAAACCTGTATCTAATTCAATTTTTGCAAATGCATATGCTGGATATAAAGGTCTTTCAACTATAGATTTTTTACCTTTTTTAATTTCTATCAAATCTTCTGTTGGAACTAAAACATCTGCAATTCTATTATCAGCCATTTCTTCCGCTAATTGTAATAGAGCTTTTTTTACAGACAGCTCGCTACCCGAATACGTTTGTATTGCATACCATTTATGTGACATAAATTTAATTCCTTAATTAATTATTGAAGATAAGCTTAGTGACATAATACCATCAATAAGAGCTAAAAACAGTGTAATTACAGTAACAACAATAAATACAGACAAGTATGCAGATCTAATTTGTTCCTTAATTGGAAAAATAACTTTCAGTAATTCTGACTTTGCATTTAAGTAATAACTTCTTAATCTATTCACTGTGGACTCCGATTTTTGATTGCAACTATATAAGCTTGACAAATTCTTTCAAAAAAAGCAAGAACTTCTTTAAAAAAAATTTAGTGGCAGGCCAGGGGGGATTCGAACCCACAACCATCGGATTTGGAATCCGGCGCTCTACCGTTGGAGCTACTGACCTATTAATTTTTTTGAAAAAAAACTTGTGGGAAACCCACAAGTTTAAAATATTATGACTTTAATTTCACTTCTTTGTGTAAAGTGTGTTTTTTCAATCTTGCACTATATTTTTTAACTTCAAACTTTTCAGTATGAGTCTTTGGATTTTTCCAAGTAGTATAGTTTATATCACCATTCTCTTGACATTTTAATCCAATTTTAATTCTAACACCTGCCATAATAATCCTTATTCAATGATTTCAGCAACAACACCCGCACCAACAGTTCTACCACCTTCTCTAATTGCAAACTTAGTACCTTTAAGTAAAGCAATTGGAGCAACTAGTTCAACTGTCATTTCTACGTTATCACCTGGCATAACCATTTCAGTACCTTCTGGTAAAGTACAAGAACCAGTTACGTCTGTAGTTCTTACATAAAACTGTGGTCTATATCCTGAGAAGAATGGAGTATGTCTACCACCCTCTTCTTTAGAAAGGATATACACTTCGCATCTGAATTTTGTATGTGGAGTAATAGTTTTAGGTTTACATAAAACTTGTCCTCTTTCTACGTCTTCTTTCTTAACACCTCTTAAAAGAACACCACAGTTATCACCAGCTTGACCTTGATCCATTTCTTTTCTGAACATTTCAACACCTGTTACAGTAGTTGTTTTTGTATCAGTAAATCCAACGATTTCAATAGTTTCACCAATTTTAATAGTACCTTTTTCGATTCTACCAGTAACAACAGTTCCTCTTCCTGAGATAGAGAAAACGTCTTCTACAGGCATTAAGAAATCTTGATCAACATCTCTTTGTGGAGTTGGAATGTAAGAATCTACTGCATCCATTAATGCAATAATTTTTTCTCCCCAAACACCAACAGTTCCAGCTTTTGCTTCTTGTAATGCTTGAAAAGCAGAACCTGAAACAACAGGAGTATCATCACCTGGGAAATCGTAAGTAGATAATAATTCTCTAACTTCCATTTCAACAAGTTCTAACATTTCTTCTTTATCTTCGTCATCTAATTGATCTTCTTTATTTAAGAAAACAACGATGTATGGAACACCAACTTGCTTAGATAATAGGATATGTTCTCTTGTTTGAGCCATTGGTCCATCTGTTGCAGCAATAACAATAATTGCTCCATCCATTTGAGCAGCACCTGTAATCATGTTCTTAACATAATCGGCATGGCCTGGACAATCTACGTGAGCATAATGTCTATTTGCTGTTTCATACTCAATATGAGAAGTAGCAATAGTAATTCCTCTTTCTCTTTCTTCTGGTGCATTATCAATTTGATCGTAATCCATCATTGCTCCACCACCTTTAACAGATAGTACTGCAGAAATTGCAGCTGTTAATGTAGTTTTACCGTGGTCAACGTGTCCGATAGTACCGATGTTAACGTGTGGCTTGTTTCTTGAAAATTTTTCTTTTGCCATAGAATTCCCCTTCTAAATTTTTGATTATTGCCCTCTGAGTAGATAAGCCCAATGTGGCTTCTCTATTCAGAGGGGATTTTATTTATATTAATTTCACAATTTTAATTGCGTTGCGTATTATATTTAAAAAATACTGAAAAAAAACTTTAATGGGAGTAAATATTATGTAGAGTTATAAAAATATTTGCGCTTATAACTCAGCTCCCAGTAATCAATAAATAAAATGGAGCGGGAGACGAGACTCGAACTCGCGACAGTCTGCTTGGAAGGCAGAAGCTCTAGCCAACTGAGCTACTCCCGCAACATTTGC
>JAGOIF010000041.1 GCA_017995775.1 Aliarcobacter sp. | reverse complement strand
CAGTATAAAAAAGCAAAAGAAAATGAAGAGCCATATCAGTTTAATATGTTTTTTACATTTTTAAGAGTTTCTTTGGTTACTAGTTTTGTAAATCATGTTTCTAAAATATATATAGAAAATCACCAAGCTGTTTTTGATGGAAGTTTTAATCACGCATTGCTTGAATATGATAAGCAGAGTATTTATTATAAAGCTTATAAAGTTTTAAAAGATATTTCTATGAAATATATTTATAAAAACAAAGAAGTTCAAACGCTGGAACTTCAAGCATATAAGATTATAAATAGTTTATTTGATGTTTATAAACCTCTTTTAGAGCTTTCTTCAAATGATTTTGAATCTTTACTAAAAGATGAGGAGATTGAATGTTTTATATCACAAAGACTTATAAGAAGAATCTCTTCAAAACAAATCGTGGCTTACCAAAATGATGTTATTAAACTTGATAATGATTGCTTGCAAAAATATACGATATTAGAACTTTACTTTAGAGTTAGACTAATAATCGATTATATTAGCGGAATGACGGACGATTATGCGCTTGAAGAGTACCAGATATTATCTGCTATTAAATAGAGATTTTAAATATTAGTTATTTCTATTATTGATGATTAATTTTGATTCTTCAATATTTAATCCAGATTTTGAACTTGCGTCTACAATGTTTTCGTTATTTGCTAAAAGTCTTAATAAAACTTCGATTTTTTTGTTTGTTTTTATATGTGTAATTGACATATGATTATTCCTTTATTTTCTTCATTTAAATGAAGTTATCAAAAGATAAAAGTGAGCTTGTTTGTCTAAATGTGTAATATCAACGGTGTGGGATTAATAAAAGTCATAAAATAACAGATGAACTCGATTCATCTTAAGTGAGCACAGTATAACTGATAAAATACTTAAAAGCAAGGGTTTGTTATATAAATTTGTAAAAAAACCAAATTTCTTAGATTTTACTATCTAAGAAATCGATTTTTCTATTTAAATTTAGCTTTAAATATTTATAGAATCTTTTCCATTAAACTCTTTTGCATCAGCTTGCTCTATTATCGTATTTGAAATATCTAGAGTTTTTTGTGCAATTTCATTTGCTTGAGATGCATTTTGTGCATTTTGTTGTGTGATTTGATCTAGGCTATTTACTGCGTCATTTATTTGAATCATACCAACTGATTGCTCTTTACTTGCAGTTGTTACATCTTGAATTAAATCAAGTGTTACTGTTATGTTTTCATTTAATTGAGCATAACCTTTTATCATATCAGATGCAATTTCTTTACCTTCATGGGTTTTCTTCTGTGCATTTTCAACTAAAGTTTTTATCTGTTTAGCAGCCTCTGCACTTCTACTTGCAAGTGTTCTCACTTCACCTGCAACAACTGCAAATCCTCTCCCAGCTTCTCCAGCAGTTGCTGCTTCTACGGCTGCATTAAGTGAAAGAATATTTGTTTGAAACGCAATTTGATCAATAATAGTAATGGCTTCGTTTATAGCTGATGTTTGAGAATTAATCTCTTCCATAGAAAGAACCGTTTTATTTGCAAGCTCTTGCCCTAATGAAATAGATGTTTTTACTTTATTTCCATAATCAGCCATTTTTGCAGTTGTTTGAGTATTGTTTGTGATATTCGAAGTTATCTCTTCTAAAGATGCCGCTGTCTCTTCTAGTGATGCTGCTTGAGAGTTTGCTGCTGTTGCAATTCCATGCATATTTTTTGTAAGGATATTTGCATTATTACTTAATGTAACTCCTGTTCTTTTATTTTCAAGAAGGGTTTGAGTAATAACTTCACCTAAAATATTTACATCTTTTTCTAGTTCTTTTATAATACCTTCAAGATTATTTTCTGCTATTTTTGGTCTAAAATCAAGTTTTGAATATGATGTTAATACTTTTAAGATATTTGAAACATTTCCATTTAAAGTCTCTAACATTTCATTAATAATATTTTTTAATTCATTTAAAGATGGATTATTTGAACCTAATTCAATTTTTGTATTTAAATAACCTTTATTAATAGCATTTGTAACTCTTATTGTATCTGCTATTAATGCTCTATCTTTTTGAATATTTACTTTTGTATTTTCAATATTTTGATTAATGATTTTTGACATCATTCCTAATTCATCGTTTGATTTTACGTTTATAAGTTCAATATCATCTTTTTCAAAGTTAATAAATGCAAAGAAATTTTCAACACCTCTTTTTACAGAATCAACATCAATCAAAATAGTAAAGGCAATTGTTCTTGCTAAAATCATTGTTAATCCGATTCCAAAAGCACTTAATAAACCAAAAATAATCATATTTTTTCTAGCTTGGCTCATCTCATCTTGAATAGTTACAAGTAAAATATCTGATATATAATTTTCTACTTTTTTAAGTAAATTTATTTTTTCACTAATTTCTTTAAACCAATGATTAGCATCAATTCCAAAGTTTGAATCAATATCACTATATAAAGCGATTTTTCTTATTCTTTCAACTTCATTGATTGAATTTCCTGTCATAGTTGTATTATAAAATTGAACTATATCTGAATTTGAGATTTTCAAAAATCCATCTAAATAAGCATTTTGTTCAGCAACCAATGTATAGAATTTCGCTTTCATTCCTGGTTCAAAACTATCTTTTGCAAATGTATTTGTACCAACAGCTCGCTCAATTCCCGCTCTTTCTTTTGATAATAAGAAATTCATATAAGAAACTAATTGTTGTAAAACACCTGAACTATTTGACAGTTTTGTAATTGTTCCAATTACATTTAACATCAACTTATTTAAGTCTGTATAGTATGCTATGGCAACGGCTGCATTTAAAGATAAATTTGATACACCATTTCTTGTAGTTGATAAAGCTTCTAGTTTTTTAATACCAGAATTTAAATTTTCAGAGAATTCCATACCATATTCATCTTTGTTAAATGTACTTAAAAAGCTATTTAGCTCTTTTAATTTAGCATCAACATTTGTTCTTTGTGTTGGTAATTCTGTTTTAAATTTTTCACCTTTACTTCCTATAAATCCAGCTGTCATTCCTCTTTCTTTTTGAGTTTCATGAACTAATGCACCGATTTTTGTAGAAAGGACAACTACATTATCCAATACTTGTAGATTTCTTGATGTACTAAATGAATCAACCGCTAATTTTGCTGCTAATAGAATAACAACAATAAGAGGAATTAACATAATTAGAATTAATTTTTGTTTTATGGACAATCTTGTTAACATAAAAACTCCATTGTATTTGATTTTATCTATTGTATCTAAAATAATAATTTTTTGCACTGTAAAATCTACTTTAAATTACTTTATTGTTTAATTAATAATAATTAAAATCCTATTTTATAAGTTTTTATTATTATAAATAATATTTTATTTATTAGTTATTTTTATAATTTATCTATTTCTTATTATTTATTTAAAAGCACTACTTTTTTTAGTATACTTGCAGATTAAATTTAAACATAGAGAAAAAAATATGACAATAAATAATGACTTTATTCAGCTAATTTCATACCAAAATAACTTAAATCAAGAACAATTTAGAATATTAAATTTATCCGATTGTCCAAAAGATTGGGAACAATTAATTCAAGATAAAGAGATATCGAAAAACGATGCAAATTTACTTATGCTTTTAAAAGGTGATTTATCACAAAAAGCACAAAAACAAATTATAAAAAATTATCACACTATTTTAGAATTTAATAATATTAAAGCAAAATCAGTTTATAAAATAGATGAAGAAAAAAACATAGCAAGTCCTAAAATAGAAGAGGAAGAAGAAAACGTAAAAATCTATTGCGATGGAGCGTGTTCAGGAAACCCTGGAAAAGCTGGAAGTGGCTTAGCAATTTACTCAAATAAGAAAAATCCTGTTCTACTTTATGGAGCTTATGAAGAAAATGGAACAAATAATATAGCCGAATTAAATGCTCTTTATCAAGCTTTGTTAATAGCACGGCAAACAAATAGTGAGAATATTATCACTATTTATTCCGATTCAAAATACAGCATCGATTGTATTAAAACTTGGGCGTATTCATGGAAGAAAAATGGCTGGAGCAAAAAAGGTGGAGAGATAAAAAATCTTGAATTAATAAAAGAAGCTCATGCTTTATATGAAAAATTAAAAGAAAAAATAGAAATTTTTCACGTAAAAGGACACAGTGGAATAGAAGGAAATGAATTAGCTGATAGAATGGCTGTTCATGCAATAAAAGCAAAAAATAAAGATTTTGCTTTTTATTCATATAATAAAGTGGATGATGTTCTATCTTTAACTTCTTATTAAAGTGGATTTTGGTAGCTTTAAGATATTATAATAAAAATTATTTAACAATAAAATGAGGAACAAAAATGATTGAAAAAAAAGGTTCAATACTATCAGTTAGAGAAGATATCAAAGTTTTTGATTGTACTATCAGAGACGGTGGATTAGTAAATAACTATCATTTTACAGATGAGTTCGTAAAAGCACTTTATGAAACTTGCGTTGCTGCTGGTATTGACTATATGGAAATTGGTAAAAACGTTTCTCCAACTGTTATGAGTGAAGAAGAATATGGAGCTTGGAATTTCTGCAAAGAAGCTGATATTAGAAAAATTGTTGGTGAAAATAACACAAATTTAAAAATAGCTACTATGGCTGATGTTGGAAGAACAATAAAAGAAGAAATTCCACCAAAAAGTGAAAGTGTTGTTGATATGATTAGAGTTGCTACTTATATTCATCAATTACCTGAAGCTATTGAATTAATCGAAGATTTCCATGCAAAAGGATATGAAACTACATGTAATATCATGGCAATTTCAAAATCATTTGATGATGAGTTAGAACAAGTTTTAGAAACACTTAGTAAAACAAATGTTGATGTTATTTATATTGCTGATAGTTTTGGATCATTTTATCCTGAACAAATCAATAAATTAACAGCAAAATACTTAGCAGCTGCAAAACCAGTTGGTAAGAAAGTAGGAATTCATGCACATAACAATCTTACTTTAGCATATGCAAATACCCTTGAAGCTATGATTTATGGAACAAGTTACCTTGATGTTACTGTTTCAGGATTAGGTCGAGGTGCTGGAAACTGTGCAATGGAATTATTATTAGGTTTCTTAAAAAATCCAAAATACAAGCTTTTACCTGTACTTAAATTTATTGAAACTCATATAGTTCCACTAGAAAAAGAGTTAGATTGGGGACCAAGTATTCCTTATATCTTAACAGGACACTTAAATGAACATCCAAGACCTGCTATGAAAGCAAGGGACGAAGGTGATACGCAATACGTAAAGTTTTATAACAAATTAACAGAAGAGTATAGTTAAATACTCTTTCTGTTAGGTATTTTTATAACTTAGCTTTTGTAATACTACTTAAAGCTTCATTTGCTTCAAAAATCTTTGCTCTTATATTTGTATAACCAAAAGATTCTAATCTTTTTGTGTGTTTTTCTAAATATCTATTTGCATCAGCAATATTATCAAATAAATAAATCCCACCTGCTTCTTTTTCCTCTTCATTTTCAGTCCAAATTTTCCAAATCAAACCAGCTTCATTTGATATATCTTTTGCTAAATCAGCAAATGCTTTTGAAAACTCTTCACCAAAAACACCTTCGTGTGGAAAATCTACTTGTAAAATATATTTCATTTTTTATTCCTTTTTGTTTGTTCTGAATTTATTATTTCGTCTAATTTTAGGCTTTATATACTTTATTCAAAGTTATAAAAAATAGATAAATTTTAATTTATTTTCTTATCTCCGAGCCACTTTTTAGTATATCAACTCCATATTTTGTTCTTATTTTTTGTATTTGATTTGTTAAAGCTCTTTTTTTCAAATCACTTTCATATTCAAAAAGATTATAGGTATATTCATTTACTTTTGCGAAATTAAAAACAGTTATATATAACTGCACAATTCCGTGGGTTTTGTGATTATCCGTTTCATCAAAAAGCTTTACCATTTGAGCTTTAAAATCCATTTCATTAAAAATTCTATTTACATTTATATGATTTTTTGATGTGATTTTATATTCATATCTTATTGTTATAGCATAAGTTAGTGGATTTACATTATCTTTTTTTACTAAAAAACACAGATATCTGCTTAAAATCATCACCCTTCTTCGAAGTTCATCTCTATTGTAAATAACGTCAAATGTTCTTCCTATTCCTATTGATTTTTTTTCTCGCTCAAAGCTTAGTTTATTATCTCTTATTCCACAAACACGGTTATATAAATCAATTCCTGATTTTTTCCATGAATAAAAAAGTTTTTGGTTTTTTCTAATATCTCCAAGGGTTTTAATTCCATAACCTTTTAATCTTTCTTGAAATGCTTTTCCAATTCCTGGAAATTCTCGAATGGGAATATCATGTATAAAACTTTCAACATTTTGGGCGCTTACATATTTTATTCCATCTGGTTTTGCATATTCTGTTATTAGTTTTGAAAGATATTTTGTGTTTGCTATTCCTATTGAAATAGGAAGTTTTAACTCATCAAATATCTTCTTTTTTAAATATAAGGCAAACTCTTCTATTTCAGATTCATCTATATATCCTGTTACATCAGCAAAAAATTCATCTATTGAAAACTGCTCTAATAATGGAACTTCTTTTGCTAGTAAATCTCTTAGTTTAATTGATAACTCATGATATAAAGGGTAGTTTGGTGGAAGCATTTTTAAGTGGGGGCATAAAACTAAAGCCTCATTTACGCTCATGGCTGTTTTAACCCCGTATTTTCTAGCTTCATAGGAAGATGTGGTTATTATTCCTCTTATTTTCCCATTTTCATCTACGAAATACTCTTTAAATGTTTTTTTTCCTTCATTTGTAAGAATCGTGCTTACAAAAGCTCCACTAGCAGTTGATATTTCTCTTTGCTCTTTTTTTGATGAGAAAATATTGACATTACTTCTTCCTCCAACAGCAACTGGAATATCAAATAAACTATCATCAAGGGTTCTGTGTGCAGAGACAAAAAAGCAATCTAAATCTAGGTGTAAAAACATAAGACAAGTATATAGTATTTAAATACAAGTAGTTGATTTTATTGCATATTGTAATAAATAATTATATTTTCTCTTGACCTTAGTCAATTTTGTTTCGTTTCAACACAAAAATTTTTTTTGTATTTTCTAAAAAATCACTTATTATTTTTTTAAATCTACCTTAAGTTTATTCATTTAAGATAGTCCTGTTATTAATTATTAGGGAGAGAAAATGAAAAAACTTGCATTATTATTTGTTTGTTTATCAAGCTTAGTTTTTGCTGCTGAATATGATTCAGTAAGAGGTGAAATGTTATCTTTATCATGTGCAAATTGTCATGGGACAGATGGAAAATCTACAACTGCAATTCCTACAATTGCTGGATTAGATAAAAATTATATGTATCAAACTTTACTTGACTATAAAAGTGGAAAAAGAGTTGATTCACACATGATGCAAAAGCACACAAAAGGCTTCACAGATGAAGAGCTTGAGCAACTATCTTACTACTTTTCAAAAGTAAAATAAGCAAAAAGGAACAAATATGTTAAATAGAAGAAGTTTTAATAAATTACTATTAGGCGCAACTGCTTTATCTTTTGCTGCTTGTAATAGCTTATCAGGTTCAAATGGTGCTTTACTTCCTGCTAATAAAAAAAGAGTAGTAATAATTGGTGGTGGATTTGGTGGAGCGGCAGCTGCAAAATACCTAAGAAAATTTGATTCACAAATTGAAATTGTTTTAATTGAAGAGAAAAAAGAGTATTACACTTGTCCTTTTTCTAATGCTGTAATTGCTGGAATGGAAAAAATCGACTTTATTAAACACGATTTAAAAGAACTTTCAAGAAAACATAATATTAATGTTGTTTATGCAAAAGTTAAAAAAGTTGATGGTGCTACAAATAGCGTTATTTTAGAAAGTGGTCAAGTTATTACTTATTCTAAAGCAATTGTAAGTCCTGGAATTGATTTTAAATATGAAAAAGGTTATACGGCTGAAAATTCTAAATTCTCTCCACATGCTGTTCAAGCTGGTGAGCAAACAGTTCTTTTACAAAAACAACTTGAGAATATGAAAGATGGTGGAACTTTTGTAATAGTTGCTCCTGCTGATCCTTTTAGATGCCCTCCTGGACCATATGAAAGAATTTCACTTGTTGCACATTATTTAAAAACAAATAAGCCAAAATCAAAAATCATTGTTCTTGACCAAAAAGATAAATTTTCTAAACAAGTATTATTTACAAATGGTTGGAAAGAACTTTATGGTGATATGATTGACTGGAGAGCAGCTCAATTTGGTGGGAAAGTTGTATCTGTTGATCCCGTTAAAAAAGTAGTTGTGACAGAAGATGAAGAAGTTATTGCTGATGTATTAAACTATATTCCAAATCAAAAAGCTTCAAAATTAGCATTTGATTCAGGATTAACACAAGGTGATTGGTGTCCAATTATTCCAAAAACATTTGAATCAAAACTTGTAAAAAATGTTTATGTAATTGGTGATGCTTCAAATGCAGCTCCTATGCCAAAATCTGCATTTTCTGCAAGCACTCAAGGGAAAATCGCAGCATTTCAAATTTCAAGAATTTTAAGCGGAAAAGATATAGTTAATCCTCCAAAATTAGCTAATACTTGTTACAGTTTATTAAACCCTGAATATGGTATTTCAATAGCTGCTGTTTACAATGCAACTGATGATAAAATAATCAGTGTTGATGGAGCAGGAGGAGTAAGTCCTGAAAATGATCCCGATGGACATATTAGACTTCTTGAAGCAAAATATGCATATGCTTGGTATGAAAACCAAACAGCTGATATTTTTAAGTAAAAGTTTGTATTCTTAAGTAAATAAGAGGCTTTTGTCTCTTATTTACTTTGTTATATATTGAATTATCTTTTGTGGTGCTTCACCTATTTTTACAATACTTGGAGCTTCTATTAAATCTCTTTTATCCCTATCTAATGAAAAAGTAACTTCATAATCTCCACTTGGACAAGAAATAATACTTTTTGCTTCGCTTAGTCTTAGTTCCTTACATCCTTCAAAATTTGCATTTGTGTTTGCTGCAAATAATGCCCCTGTTGTAATCATTAAAAATAATATAACTTTTTTCATAGTTTTCCTTTTATTCTTTATATATTAAGATATCTAAAAAAAGTGAAATTATAAATAAAGAGTTTTAATAAATCTAAGAAAGGGATTTTATTTGTTTATATTTTAAATACATTGAATTTACAATTTTTTCAATCTCTTCATCACTAAAAGATGTGGCAAAAGATAGCTGTAAAGAGTTTCTACTTGTAAGCTCATCATAACCCATAGCTTGTATGATTCGTGATGGTTTAGATAGTCCTAAAGAGCATCCTTCACCGTTTGTTAGAAAGATTTTATTAAGGGCAAGTGTTCGTATAAGTTCCCTTGCTTTTATACCTTTTAGTGCAATATGCAATGAATAATCTAATGTATCATTTGGTTCTACAAAAAAGTATATATTATCTTGAAATTTTTCTTTTAGTTTTTCTAAGAATTTTTCTTTCATCTGTAAATCAAACTTTTGATTTTCTAAGGCTTCAAAACAGTATTTTGAAGCCAAAGTATCTATAAATCCAATATGTAAAAGTTCAAAAAGTTTTTCATCTTCAAATAAAATTACACCTGAAAGGTTATATCCTGTTAGTTTATAATTATCAAAATAAATAGCATCACTTAGCTCGTCTTTATGGGCGCTTGCATTTGATATTATTTTTGCGTTTGTAAGTTTTTTTGCTTCACTTAAAGATGTTTTTACAAAAGTATCCATCACATAAGATGATAAAAAAAGATAGTTTATATCTTGATTTTCAAGTTCTACTAAATTTACTTTTCCATCTTTTTTAAGACTTATCCACACTATATCAAAGCCTAAACTTTCATATAGTTTTCCAGCATTTACTAAAGCTTCACACTCACCAAGACTAATGGCGATTTTTCCTTTTAGCTCTAAAAACAGTCCTAAAAAACCCTCTTTTGAAAAGGCAAATGTTTTTAGTTTTGAGAAGTTAAATTTTTCTTTATATTTTACACATAATTCATCAAAATTATTATTTGTTAGTAAACTATCTAAAGAATAATTTTCTAAAGATATTTGTATATCTTGTGGATTATATTGTAAAGTATTTAGTTTAAACACTCTTCTTTTTTCCATTTTTTGTTCTAAAACAACCAAGTTGACAATGACTTACTTGAATATCACTATTTTTTACAGTTGAACCCACGATATTTAATGTTGATCTTTTTGCTTCATCCCATAGGATTTTACACTCTAGTGTTTCATGTCCCATATAGTTTGATTTAAGTCTATTATAAACCTCTTCGTTTACTTCTTTGAATTTTAATTTTCCAAAAACACCCAACTCACAATTTGTGATTTTTATTCCCATACTTTTTGTTATGCCACTCATTTCAATAGGTTTTTTACCTATGAGTCTTGCAACTTTAAAAGCTTTTATACAAGATAGTTTTCCATCTTCATCTAAATTTGTTAGTAATAGTTCTTTTTGAACTTTATCTAATTTTACAACTACATTATCATCAATACTAGACATTTATTCTTCCTGAGTGAGTGTATACGTTCATTTTGCTACCCCTTGCGAATCCTATTAGAGTAACTCCATGTTCATTTGCTGATTTGATACCTTGATATGTAACTGCCGCTTTTGAGACAACAATTGGGATTTTGTGCATTACACACTTTACGACCATTTCCATTGATAATCTTCCTGTTGCATATAAAACCGATTTTTTTACATCTTTTTTAGCAATACTTGCAAGTCCTATAACCTTATCAATAGCGTTATGTCTTCCAATATCTTCAGCAACGAAAATAGTACCATCTTCTAAAACTAATTCTGCTTTATGAACACATCCTGTTTTATCAAAAAGTTTCGATGATTGATTAAATAGTTTCATATTCGATAAAATATCTTTTGCATGTACTTTGTAATCTGTATTTATAAATGAACAATCAAAAACTTTTTCTGCATTTCCAGTAACACCAATACAACATCCTGAGGTTAAAGTTTTTTCCCTAAAAAGATTTTCGTATCCTTCATCACTAACATTTGCAATTACTTCTACTTTTAATCCATCTTCACTTATAAATATAGATTCTACATCACTAAAATCATTTATTACAGCTTCACTTAACAAAAATCCAACAATATGTGCATCTTGGTATTGAGCTATACTCATAACTGATAAAAATCTTTTTCCATTTAAGAAAAATTCAATTTTATCTTCTTTTATAACATAATCTTCAAGTTCTTCTATCCCATCTTCATAGAATTTTTCAATGATTATCTCTTTTGTATAATCACCTAAATTATCTTGAAAAAGGGAGAAGTTTTCACTTCTCACGGGGCTTGTCATGCCTTTTTTCCTTTTTTATTTTCAATATCTTCTAGAACATCTGGTGCTAGTTGTTCTAAGTATTCTCTTGGATATTTACCTGTTATTAAACCTTTTAAATTACCTTTTACAGCAATTAAAGCAGAATAAACAAAGTCCATCAAGAAAAACATAATTAATACACTTGATCCAAAGTGAACATAAAGTAACGCTCTTTTAAATTGAATAAATTGAGCATGCGTATATGCATCTGGGTGTAAGAACCATATAATAAATCCACTTGTTAATAAACCTGCTCCCATTAAAATAAATACTATAAAAATAATTCTTTTCATAGGTTTATATTTTCCTGGCAAAATTATCTTTTTTAGTAAACTATTTTTTGATAACAGTTTTATATCTTTAAAAGCTATAATACTCATTAGTAACCATACAGGAAACCAAATTAGTCCAGTGATTTCATGCGTACCTCTTAGTAAAAAAGGTAACAATCCACCCTCACTTCTTAAGCTCCATGTTATGTTAAATCCAGTAATTATTAATGTAATTATAATAATCACATTTAGCCAAATTATTGCTCTGTGAAACAAAGAAAATACTTCAACTTGATCATTTGGTCTTGTAATATGTGCTTCTTGTCTACCATTAATTGCATACATAACACAAAAAATAGCGATTTCTGCAACAAATACCCACCAAATGTATTCTTGTCTTTCGTTACTTGCTCTTATAATCTCAGGTGCAATTGCTTCATAATTTGGTCCAAAAGCTGCATTTACCATAGCCTTATAAGTAGAGTCAGGAGCTGTAATAGCTCCGTCTAAACCTCCACCTGTAAGTACATGTATGGTGTATTTAAATAAATATTCCCAATCCATTATCATGAAAAAATTTACAAATACAAATCCTACTAATCCTAGCCCAACAAGTGTAAATATATACGCTTTGTTTCTTTCGAAAAATGAGCTATTTTCCATATTATTTCCTACCATCCATAAGCATCAGTCGCGATACCCTTGCTTTGTGTTGCTGCTCTATAAGTTTTAATTAAAGCAACTTCGTCTGCATCACCAACAAGTAAAGCTTTTGTTGAACACATTGCTGCGCACATTGGAACTTTACCTTCACTGATTCTATTTTGTCCATATTTTTCGAACTCTTCGTGTGAGTTAGTCTCTTCAGGTCCACCTGCACACATAGTACATTTGTCCATTTTTCCTTTTGTTCCAAATGCACCATCTCTTGGGAATTGTGGAGCTCCAAAAGGACAAGCATATAAACAATATCCACAACCGATACAAATATCTTTATTGTGTAAAACGATACCATCTGTTCTTATATAAAAACAATCAGTTGGACAAACTTGTTGACAAGGTGCATCACTACAATGCATACAAGCCATAGATAAAGAAATTTCTTTACCTACTACTCCTTCGTTTACTGTGATTACTTTTCTTCTATTAACTCCAACTGGAACTTCGTGAGCTTCTTTACAAGCTACAACACACCCGTTACAATCAATACAAAGGTTCTCATCACAATAAAATTTCATTCTTGAATAATCTACATTTTTACTCATGATATCTCCTATGCTCTTTCAATTCTTACCAAAGAACATTTTGTCTCTGGGCAAGAAGTTTGTTGATCGTAACCGTAACTTGTAACTTGGTTAGAGTTTTCTCCAAATCCATAAGGTTGCGTTCCTGCTGGATATCTATGTCCTAAATGTTCTCCACTCCAGATACCTGAGAAGTTTTGAGGTAAGAATACTGAATTTTCATCTACTCTTAAACTATATTTACATTTAATTCTAATTTTTCCACCACCAGTTCCGTGAACCCACATCATTTCATTATCTTTAATTCCTAATTTACCAGCTAATTGTGGATGTAATTCTCCATACATTTCACCTGATAATTCAGAAAGATACTTAGATGCTCTTGTTTCTGTTCCTGTTCCCATATGCTCAACAACTCTTCCTGATACGATATTAATCGGGAAGTCTTTAATCCAAACTTGTGAATTTTGTTCAGTTTCATATTTAACATCAACTCTAAAGTGGTTAGCTTTATCTTTGATTGCTGGATACTTTTCTTGTAAATCAGGTCTAAATGAATGTAATGGTTCTCTATGTTTTGGAATTGGATCTACGAATTCCCATACATTTGTTCTAGCTCTTGCATTTCCATAAGGAGCAAGTCCAGCTTCAAGTGCATATTTAACTAAAAGTCCACTGTCATCATTTTTCCAGTTTTTACCTTCAAGTAATTTTTTCTCATCTTCAGTTAAAGTAATTCCCGCTAATTCTTCAATATTCTTAGCAGTAATTTCATCATATCCACCTTTGATTCTACTTCCTTTTGGTGCACTTCCTTCAGCTGCTAGTAAACTAACACCTTCTCTTTCAACACCAAATCTAGTTCTGAATCCCATACCACCTTGTGATACTGGAAGATTTATATTATATAAAACAGGGCTTCCTGGGTGAGTTTCATTCCAACAAGGCCATGGTAATCCATAATATTCTTTTTGCGTAATTCCTCTTCCTTTTAAAGAAGTAGAATTAAATAAATGCCAATTTTCAGTATGTCTTTTAATTCGCTCAGCCGTTCTACCTTGCATTCCAATAGTTTTTAAAGCTTTTGCGATTTCATCTGTTGCATTTTCTGGCCAAGTAAAGTTATTACCTTTTCCCATACCAGCAACAAATTCATCATAGAAACCTAATCTTTTTGCAAAATCAAATAAAATTTCATGATCCGGTCTTGCTTCATATAAAGGTTCTACTACTTTTGATCTCCATTGTGCAGCTCTTGATGTATTTACAACTGTTCCTGAAGTTTCCACTTGAGAAGCAGCAGGTAATAAGAACATATTGTTCTCTCTTGTTGTAATAACAGCAGCATCATTTACATAAGGATCAATAAATACAACCATTTCTAATTTATCTAAAGCTTCTTTTACCTTATGAGTTTGAGTAATAGTTGAAATACCATTTCCAATACAAACTAACGCTTTTAAAGGAGCTCCAGCATTATATTTGTTATTAGATTCGTCTAAAACACCATGAATCCATAAAGATAAACTATTACCCTTAGCTTGCATCATTTCAGGAGTTTTAAATCTTCCTTTTAGCCACTCATAATCAACTTTCCATTGTTTTGCAAAGTATTTCCAAGAACCTTCAAGTAATCCATAATATCCAGGTAAAGAATCAGCAAGGCAACCCATATCCGTTCCACCTTGAACGTTATCATGACCTCTTAGAATATTACATCCACCACCTGGTTTACCTAGGTTTCCTAAAGATAATTGCATAATTGAACCAAGTCTTGTATTTGATGAACCAACTGTATGTTGTGTCCAACCTTGATTCCATATAAGTGCACCTGGATCTGCTGCTGCAAATACTGTTGCTGCTTGAATTAAAAGCTCTTTAGAACATCCAGTTATATCTTCAACGTGTTCAGGAGTATACTCTTCACACTCTTTAAATATATCGTCCATTCCATAAACTCTATCAGCAATAAATGACTTATCTGCCCAACCATTTTCACGAATTAATCTAATAATTCCGTATAAAAAGGCGATATCTGTTCCTGGTCTAATTCTGCAATAAATATCAGCTTTAGCAGCTGTTTTTGAATATCTTGGATCTACTACAATAATTTTTGCACCATTTTGCTCTTTTGCTTTCAATATATGTTGCATAGCAATAGGATGGTTAGAAGCTGGATTTGCTCCCATAATTAAAATAGCTTTTGAGTTTTGCATGTCGCCTAGATGATTTGTCATAGCTCCATAACCCCATGTATTTGCCACACCGGCAACTGTTGGGCTATGTCAAATTCTAGCTTGGTGATCTATGTTGTTTGTTCCGAACATAGCTGCAAACTTTCTAATATAGTAAGCTTGCTCATTACTAACTTTTGCTGATCCTAAAAATTGAACTGCATCTGGACCATATTTTTCTCTTAGTTCTGTTAACTTTGCAGTAACTTTAGTCATTGCATCGTCCCAAGAAACTCTGTTCCATTTTCCGTTTGTTTTTTCCATTGGGTATTGAAGTCTATTTGTACCTCTGATTTTATCAATCATATCAGCACCTTTACAACAATGTCCACCGTGACTAATTGGATGATCTTGAGCAACTTCTTGTCTTACCCAAACACCATTTTGAACTTCAGCAATAACACCACAACCAACCGAGCAGTGAGTACAAATAGTTTTTATAAGTTTTGAACCAGGAAAAGGATTTCTAATCTCTTCTTCGTTGGCATTTCTTAATACACCATTATTATTTGTACCACTAGCAAAGGCAGATGTAGCTGTTAAAGCTGTTGCAAGAGAAGCCATCTTAACGAAACTTCTTCTTCCAAAGCTTTTTAACATTTCCATACTATCCTCCTTATTTATTTCTTATCTACTTAGCAGCGTCGTAAAATTCGTTCCACGCCATAGTTTTTTTGTAAAGAATTTCTTTTTTCTTAGCTCTACCAGTAACAACACCATTCCCTGCGTTGCTTCCACCACCTCGTGGTTGGCTTTCCATCGTTGCAGCTGTTGCAACCACAGAACCAGCAACCACAGTAGCAGCAATACCAGCTCTTTTGATAAAGTTACGTCTTTGGTTTAACTCATCAGCCATGATAACTCCTTTATTTGATTAGGGTAAAAAGCCCTCTTAAAAACTCTTTAAGTTCTTAGGGGGACTTTTTAAAAATCCCTATTTTTTTACATCAACTTTAGGAACATCTAAATATGCCCTTTCAAAGTTACAAATATTTCCTAAAATCACACCAACTTTTGTATAAATTCTACTAGAACTTGCTAGTAATTTATATACAAGATCATCACAATAAGGATTTAAAACTGTTTTAAATAACTCTTTTTGTAAATCTTCTTTAAGTTCACCTTTTAATTGTTCTTCAATTAAATATGCACTTAATGTAAAAATAAATCCATAATGATCCTCAGGTGCTGTAAAAGATTTTTCATCTTTTCTGATTTTCGTTTGAGCAAGAATATCTCTTACTTTTAACTGCATAAAACCACCTTCTCTTTGCTCATGATACCATGAAGCACTAAGTGGAATATATGTTCCAAAAGGAACAATAAATAGTTCTTGAAAATCAATATATAACTGTTTTGCTCCATCTTGTTTTAAATATCCTAATATTTCAACAGCTGCAAAAGATACATCTTCATCAAATGAATTTTTTGATAAAACTTCTAAATCTTCTATAATTTTTTCTGTATTATTTTTCGCATATTCTTCAACAAATAATTGAGATAATAAGTTGTATAAAAATAATCTTGCTTTATTTATTTCTTCATTATGCATTTAATAATCCTTCTTTTATCATTAGTTTTGGCTTACAATCTTCACAGCAATATAATGTTCTTTTTTTAGTTTCACTTGCAAGGGCAAAAATAGGACCCATCATATTTGCTATTTTTTCAACAGCTTTTGTTGTAGCAAATTCTTTTCCACACTCAACACATGCAAATAGTGTATCTTTTGCTAAGATATTTTCTTTAAACCATAAAGGTTGAAGTTCTATCTCATCTTTTTGAATTGTTAGACAATCTTTTTCAGGACATGAAACTTCACAGTATCCACATGCTGTACAAAGTGATGGATTGATTCTTAGTGTAAAGTCACTTTCATTTGCAATTAGTGCATCAACATTACAAGCCCCAACACATGCTAAACATAAAGTACAGTTTGCATCATTTACTAAAACTCTTCCATAATGTACATGTTCACCTGTTTTAACAACACCTAAATCATCTTCACCTACGATTTTTAAAAGTCTTTGAGAGAATACTTCTCTTTTTTTAAGACCTTTTTGGTTGAAGTTGTAATATGAATTTTCCACAAAAGAAACTTCTTTTAAAACTTTTTCTAACTCTTCTTCATTACTTGCAAGTAAAATAGCATCAAGACCAAATCTTCTTTGATAAATATCATTTAAGATTCGAATACAATCACCCGTTCCTTTTGAAATAAAATCAGAATAAAAAATCACTTGTGAACCTGATAATTGAAGTAAAGTTAATAGTGTTGATTCATCTAAAAACTTTTCACCTTCAATTGCAAGGGGAAGTACATACTCTTTTAACGATACGTTTAGGTTTTCAATATTCATCTTTTGTGGAATAATCAAAGGATGTGTTTCTTTGTAAAAATCACTTATATCATATAAAGAATCTCTATTTGTTGGTGCATAATCCATAGCTCCACTTGGACAAACAGAAACACAACCACCACATCCATGACAATCAATTTGAGAGAATATTAATGTTTTTGTTTTATCATCTTTTGTAATTGCAACCGTTGGACAAACCTCTTCACACTTACTACAAATTTCTTCTCTTCTTCCGTGATATTGACAAATATTTTGATTATATGTTGTAAATTTTTTATATGAATATGAATTTATATTTTTCTTTAAAGTCTCAATCACTTCTTCTATACTTGTTAAATTTGG
>JAGOIF010000040.1 GCA_017995775.1 Aliarcobacter sp. | reverse complement strand
AATGTTACACTTGATTTAAAAAACCCATACCAAACTTACAAAGATGCTGAAAAAGCAAGAAATGAGTTCGGATTTATGAGAATGTGGTCAATTTACCCAACTCAAGTTCAAGCTATTGTTGATGCAATGAAACCAGACTTTACAGAATTAGAAGCTGCACAAAATATTTTATTAGCAGCTCAAGATGCTGAGTGGGGACCAATTCAATATGATGGTGAATTACACGATAGAGCAACTTACAGATATTTCTGGGAATTAGTTCAAAGAGCAAACTTCTCTGGAACAAAATTACAAGATGAAGTTACAAAAAGATTCTTCTCTTAACACTTTTAACTTAAGACCAAATGGTCTTAAGTTACTCTTCTTAAATACAAACTTTTTTTAAATGAGAAAAGTTTACACTTTATTAAATAAAATATCTTTTATTTAACAAAAAAAGATTTTTTTCATCTGTGCATTGATATAATATTTAAATTTCTAGATTAAAAAAGGAAAAAAATGAAAGTTATAAAACAACAAGATATTATAGATAGCATCGCTGATGCCTGCCAATATATTTCATATTTTCACCCAGAAGATTTCGTAAAAGGAATGGTTGAAGCATATGAAGTAGAAAAAGGTGAAGCTGCAAAAAATGCTATTGGACAAATTTTAATAAACTCTAAAATGTGTGCTATGGGTCATAGACCAATGTGTCAAGATACAGGTTCTGTTAATATTTTCATTAAAGTTGGTTTAAATGCTAAATTAGAATTAACAAAAGAATTAGTAGATGTATTAAATGAAGGTGTAGCAAAAGGTTATACAAATCCTGATAATACTCTTAGATATTCAGTTGTTTCAGATCCTGCAGGAAAAAGAACAAATACAAAAGATAATACTCCAGCTGTTATTCACGTAACTGTTGATAACTCTGATACATTAGATATCACTGTTGCTGCAAAAGGTGGTGGTAGTGAAAATAAATCTAAGTTTGCTGTATTAAATCCAAGTGATTCAGTTTATGACTGGGTTATGGCAAATGTTAGAGAAATGGGTGCTGGTTGGTGTCCTCCTGGGATTTTAGGTATTGGTATTGGTGGAAATCCTGAAAAATCAATGTTACTTGCAAAAGAATCATTAATGGGTCACGTTGATATTCATGAACTAAAAGCACGAGGTCCTCAAAATGCTTTAGAAGAATTAAGATTAAGACTTTATGAAGATATCAATAAAATTGGAATTGGAGCTCAAGGACTTGGTGGATTAACTACTGTTTTAGATGTTAAAATTTTAGATTATCCATGTCATGCTGCATCTTTACCTGTTGCTATGATTCCAAATTGTGCTGCAACTAGACATATTCATTTTGAATTAAATGGAAATGGACCTGCTGTATTTAAAAAACCAGATTTAGATATTTGGCCAGATATTGAATTACCAATAGATACAATCAAAAGAGTTAATATTGATGAGTTAACTAAAGAAAACTTATCTCAATTTAAATCAGGTGATACTTTATTATTATCTGGAAAGATTTTAACAGCAAGAGATGCTGCTCACAAGAAAATCGTTGAGTACAAAAATGCTGGAAAAGCACTTCCAAATGGTGTTGAATTAAAAGATAGATTTATTTATTATGTAGGACCTGTTGATCCTGTAAGAGATGAAGCTGTTGGACCTGCTGGACCAACTACATCTACAAGAATGGATAAATTTACAAAAGACATGATGGAAATTGGAATCATGGGAATGATTGGAAAAGCTGAAAGAAAACAACCTACTATTGATTTAATTAAAGAGTATAAATCTATTTATTTAATTGCAACTGGTGGAGCTGCTTATTTAATTTCTCAATCAATCAAATCTGCAAAAGTTTTAGCTTTTGAAGAACTTGGTATGGAAGCAATTTATGAATTTGAAGTAAAAGATATGCCTGTTACTGTTGCTGTTGATACAGAAGGTGTTTCAATTCATACAACTGGTCCTGCTAAATGGAGAACTATATAATTTACAAAAGGCTAAAGCCTTTTGTAATTATATCAAGCACTTATCTAAAAAAAATCTTATATCATTAAACTACATTCAATTTTTGACTTTAAGAAAATAGAATATTTGCTATTCTTCTCACAATATTATAAAAATAGGAAAATAGATGTTATTAGATGATTTAAAAGATTATTTAGGTTTTGCAGTAGCAGGAAATTTTGCAAATCACTTAGGTGAAGCTGGTGAAGCTGATGAATTTTCTGTAATCAAAACTGATGAAAAAAATGCTCCCAAAGGAATGTTTCCTTTTTATATTAAAGGTCATAAAAGTTTTTTAGGAACTTATCCAATATGTGATGAAATTGTTTTAACACATGGTAGAGAAGACGAGAACCTGCAAGTTGAAGCAGAAGTTGCGTTGATTTGTGATTTTGTATATGAAAATGGAAAAGTTGTAGATTTAATTCCAACACATTTTTCTGCATTTAATGATTGTTCAATTAGAGTTACTAATGGAGAAAAATTAAGCACAAAGAAAAATTGGGGAGAAAAAACAAAAGGTATCTCTCAAGATATTATAAAAATAGATGATTTCTCACAAAAAGGTGTTTTAAGTAAATATCATATTACTTCATTTGTAAAAAGAGATGGAATAGTTCATGATTATGGAACAACAAGTGCCGTTAAATCATACTGTTATTTCTTTGAAAAACTTAGGGTTTGGATGATAGATAAACTTAATAATCAAGAAGATTGTGGACCTTTAGAAGAATTAACTCAGTTTATGACAAATGCAAAAGATGCAAAAGGTATTTTAATAGCAGCAGGTGCAACTGCATATACTGAATTTGGAAAACATAATTTCCTAAAAAAAGGTGATGAGATTTTTGTATATGTTTATAATGCTCATGCTCATAGTTATTTAGATATTATGAATGATATGTGTGGAATGGATACTTTTTTAAGTGAGTGTTCAAAGCTTCACCAGTACGTTCAGTAATCATTATTTTATTTATTTTATTACATATAAAGCTAGATTAATTATAATTACGAAATATTATAAGAAAAAGGAAATATATGTTTAAAGAATTTAGAGACTTTTTAATTAAGGGTAATGTAGTTGATTTAGCAGTTGGATTTATTTTTGGTGCTGCATTCGCAACATTTATCAAATCACTTGTTGAAAACGTAATTATGCCTCCAATTGGTTTATTATTAGGAAGAGTTGATTTTTCACAACTATTTATTTCATTAGATGGAAATACTTATGCAACTTTAGCAGAACTTGAAAAAGCTGGAGCTCCTGCTATTAAACTTGGCGTTTTCGCAAATGATACAATATCATTTATAATTTTAGGTTTTGTTATGTTTATGTTTATTAAATCATATAATAAACTAAAAAAAGAAGGTGTTGTTGCAGCACCAACTACAAAAGTTTGTGGTGATTGTGCAATGGAAATTCCAGTAGCTGCTAAAAAATGTGGACACTGTGGAAATACAGCTGTTTAAATATAGTTTGTATAAAAATTAAAAGGCTTTATGCCTTTTAATTATAAATCTGTCACTGCTTTAAATGTAACACCACATCTTGCAATATTCTCTAAATTTATATGATTTCTTTCATTAATTCTATCATCTTCAATATACTGATATTTTAACTCTAGAACAACAGGCGTTGTATCTCCTGGAATTTCATATGTGTCATAATATTCACAAAACAATGCGCTTTGAGAACTTGCAATCATTGGTGGAAAACCTTCTTTTACATGCTTAACATCTATTTCATATTTTTCTATTTCACTTTCGTCTTTTCCAAGTGGTGTAGCACATTTTTGTACTTTATCAACATTATCTTTATTTACAAAACAAATAGTTGCTTTTTTAGTTTTTAAAATATTTGCTAAAGAATCCTTTGGACTTCCATCATCTTTTATTCCAATTGCCACAATCAACAGTGCAGGATTTGAAGAAATAGGAATAAAATAAGAAAATGGTGCAGCATTTAAAATACCATTATCTTCTGTTACAATCCATGCAATTGGTCTTGGAATTACAGTTCCTGACATAATCTTATATCTATTTAAATCATCAATATCTTTATAGTCTAAAATCATCTATTTCCCTTTTTATATTTTAAATTCTTGCTCAACATCTTTTGCTATTACTTCACCTTTAAAAGTTAAATATGATTCTGTTACAAACTCTTCATTTTTAAGTTTCTTAAGTAATTTTTTTCCTTCTTTTAAAGAAAACATACCTGTATTTTCTAACTTTAAAACAACATCCATTAAAGTCTCATCTAACTCTTTTTTCAATATTGCTAGTAACAAAACTCTCTCATTTATATCCATTTTAAAATCCTTGTATAATAAAAAGCAAAAGCAAAAAAAGCTATTCCTAAAAGAAAAGTAATTATATCTATTGAAGTTAAACTTGTCATTAATCCTATAAACAAAGTTGTAAGAACACACGAAAGCATAAAGAACATATCATTATAGGAAATAACTCTTCCTATATACTTTTCTTCACACTTATTTTGTAAAAGTGCATAGGTAAAAGACCATAAAGTCGTAGTACTAAGTCCAACAAAAAATAAAGCGATCAATGAATAATAAAAATCATTTTGCATAAATCCCCATAAAATTATTGCCATTCCTTGAAATATCATTAAATAATGTAAGTTCTCTTTGGTAACATATTTTGAAATTAACAGCGGTCCAAACATTAAAGCAACTGCTCTTACAGCATTTGATAATCCAATTGCTAAAGGAACAGAGATAATATATTTGTACTCATTTTTTGCTAAAATTGTAATCAAAGCATCAAAAGATGTTAATCCAACACTTGAATGCAAAAATATCAAGTGAAGAATAATTTTGTCATTTTTAATATATGTAAATCCATCTTTAACAAGTTGTAAAATTTTATCAGTTGCTGTACTTGCTTTTACAACAAAATCTATTCTAATAAAAACTATTAAAGCAATAGCAAAAATTACAGCATCAATCATAAAAGCTGTTTTAACTCCATACCAATTTACAACAAATCCACTCACAGCCATTCCAGCAGCGTATGTAAATGACCAAATAATAGAATGAATCTCATTTGCCATTTGTAGAGGTTTACCCCTTAAAAGCTTCGCAAGAAGTGACATTTCAGTTGAGAAAAACATAGATGCAGCACTCATTCTTACAAATATTAAAATCATTAAAAGCCAAAGGTCATTTTTGTTATCAATTGTTAAAAACAAAATGGTCATTAAAAGTTCAGTTGCAAGTAAAGTAATCATCAAAGGTTTTATTTTTACTCTATCAATAATAGCGCCTGAAAAAGGAGCTATTAAAATAGCTGGTAAAAAGTGCATCGCAGTTACAACTGAAATTGCCATTTCACTTGAACCAAAATCAACAAGCATTGTATAAATAGCAACATTTGAAAACCATGCACCAAAATATGCAATAAATTGCACCAATGATAAATCTCTTATTATTTTATGTGCAGAAAAAAGTTTACGATAATTCAATTTGAACCAATACCTCTTGAAAAATTGCTGAATGAGAAGCATCATCTTCTTGTGCTGGTGTTAGATAATTTGCATACTTATTCCCTGTAAAGAAAAATGCGCAATTTGATTTTATATTATCATCTATTCTTACTTTAAAATTTGCATTTCCATATTTTGAAGATATTCTTACGACATCATCATTTTTAAAATTTGTAGATGAATGTAAATAAACAAAATCATCTTTTGCAAACTGAGAATTTAAAGAATTTTTACTTTTCCCTGTAATATAATAAAAGTTGTCATCATTTTTTTCTTTATATAAAGGTTCAATATCTATATCTTCAACAAATTCAAAAGTATCAAATTCTTCTAAAATTGGTTTATGTTTTTCATAATATGAGATAACTTCATCTTCTGATTTTAATTTTTTTAAATTAAATTGCTCTATTAAAAAACTTGCTAGATCATATTCACTTATTGTATTTTCATCTTTTATTTTAACTTCATGGGAAATTGCTTTTAATTCATGTCCATAAGATAATCTAACATCTTTTTTCGATAAAAATGTACTTGATGGAATTATTAAATCTGCATATTCACAAGTATCATTTAAAGCTGTTCCAAAATAAACTACAAAACTCTTTTTTAATCCATCTATTACTCTTTGTGTATTTGGAGCTGATACAACAGGATTTGCACCTTGAATAAAAACTAAATCGTAAAAGCTAAAATCCACCAAAGGAATAGAAACATGTTTATTTTTTAATTTTATTTCAAATGGATTTTCATATCCAAAGGCAGAATCACTTAAATACCAAACACCACCTGCATCTTTTTTATGATAACCCATATATGCAGCAAAAGAATCTATACATCTAGTGATTTGAGAACCTTCAAAATATTTTTGAACACCTAGTCCTAACATAATTGCAACACTTTTACCTTCAATTAAATCAAAGAATTCATTTACTAAAGTAAGTGAAACTCCAGTTGTCGCTTCATAGGAAACAACTGGTCTATTTCTTGAAATATCAAAAAACCAATCAGCTCCACTTCCAAATTCTTCAATAAACTCCCTATCTTCTAAATCTTGCATATATGCAAATCTTGTAAAAAGTAGTGCTAACTCATGGTCGGTTTTTGGATTTATTTGCATATGTATTTTTGATTTTTTAGCAATTTCAGTACAAACAGGATCTATGGTTACGAAAGTTTTATCTTTAATTAGATTATACATATGTGAGGAAGTAACTGAAAAATTTCTTCCCCAAACAATTATAATATCAGCATTAAGGAGTTTTTCAAGTGGAGGATTAATTACATTTCCACGCCCTGCTTCAATTCCAGCTCCACCTCCACCATCACACAAACTTCCCTTTGTTAAAGTTGAGCCATATTGTGTGAAAAAATTCTTTGTTGCCTTTTGCATAACACCTAAGTTTCCACTTCCTTTATAAAAAAGTGTTTTTTCGGGCTTTGTATTTTTTAATTTATCAACTAATATATCTAAAGACTCTTTTAAAGAAATTTGCTTTCCTTCAAAAATTGAACTTTTAAGATTTTCTTCTTTTAGTAAATTTGCAAAATTAACACAAAGTTTTCCATTTGTAGTTTTATGTTCTTTTGAACCTTTTATATTCTCATCTATTATTTCTGCTTGACATGCGTCATAACAGTCCATTGGACAAGCTATTTTATTTTTATTTGAATTCAATTTTTACCAGCCTTGAAAATATTTTTGCATTTTCTAAAATCAATTCAACTTTGTATGATGAGATATTTGTTGAATCTGCAATTTCATAAATCTTTGAGATTTTTATATCGCTTTTTACGCCATTTAAAAAAATCTCTTTATTTTTTATCTCTTCTATTTGTGCAATAGGAACAAATATTTCTAATTTTCCTTTTGATAAATCTTTTGCTTCATAAAGTAAAGTTCCAGGATTTACATAATCCCCTTCCTTTACTGCAATATTAAAAATATAATTTGATTTTTCAATTAATTTTTTATTTGATATGATATCTTTTAAGGTGTCAATTTTTACTATCATATCTGCTTTTAAAGATTCTAAATTAATTACTTTTAACTTTTGAGTATCTTTTTCAAAAGCTGATTTTGATGATACTTGATTTAATCTATCATAATTATTTGTTTCAATTTTAATCATCTCATCAATATATTTTAGTTTATTTCTTGATTGCTCTAATTCAACTTTATTTACCATTGAATCGATTTCTATTATTGTTGAATTATTTGCTTTTAATCCCTCTATTTTAGAGTTTGAATATATTACTTTTCCTGAAACTGCTGATTTTATTTGGTAACTTTCAATTGGCTCTAATTTTGCATAATATTCACTTGCAAAAATAGTTGTAATTGTAAGTAAAAATAGTGTTAATATTTTCATAAATTTTTCCTTATAATTTTAATTCTTTTACTATCTTAATTATTTCTTTTTTTAAGCTATTTATCTCATTTGTTTTTTCTAAATTAAAAATTAATTCATCTAATTTTGAATCAATTTTTATATAAATAGCTAAGATTTTTATTAACTCTTCTTTTGTTTTAGCTTTTCTTATTTTTAGTAATAAAGGTTTTTTTTCTTCCTCTTTTTTTCTTCTTGAAGTTATAACATAAAAATATAAAGCCACTGTTAATAAACAAACAATGATTCCTAAAGAGAAAAAAATAATTCTATCTATTGTAGAAGTTTTTTCAACAAACTTTATTATTTCTTTTGTATCTTGTTCACTTTGTATTACTTGCTGTTGTTTTTCTGGTGCTTTTTCAAGAAGAACTTCTTGTTTTGAAACTTCATTTATAACTTCAATATCAAAACTTTTTGTCTGTTTTTTTATAACTTTTTTTAGATTTTTATCAAAATATTCTAAAGTAATTGAAGGAATTACAAAAGACTTATCTGGTACCACTGAAAATACTTTTTCGTATTCTCCCCTTGATTTATTATTAACAATTTCACTTTTAATTATTGGTTTATTTTCATAAATTGTAAGATTTTCAAGTGGAAATTTTATATCTTCTATTTCATCAATATTTCCAGTTCCTGCAATTTTTATTTTATATGAAACTGCTTCTCCTACTTTTATCTTTTGTTTATCAACAAAAGCTTCTATTTCAAAATCACCTATTAGTTTTATATTTTGAGGTAAAGCTTTTATATTAAAATCCAAAGAATTTGAATATATTTTTTTATTTTTACTTGATGAAAAAATCGAATAAGAATTATTCTCTAAAATTTGAACATTAATTTTAATAGGTTCAATTTTTAAATCACCCTCTTTTAATGCAAACATTAGAAAATTTACTTCTGAAACTATAAAATCATCTTCTTCATAATTTTTTGATTCATCCAGCTGTTTATACCAAAAGTTTTGAAAATTTGGTTTTTCTAAATATAAATTTTCCAATCGTGCATTTTTTTTATATTTAAAAACAAGAGTTAAAATAAAATTTTCACCAACATATAAATCATTCATATTTGTTTTTATAGAAAAATCAAATGCCTCTGATTGTGTTTTAGAAGCTTCTATTATATTTATTTTCTCTTCTTTTGTGTATTCTTTTTTTCCATCTATTTCAAATTCAAAGGAAGGTAAAACAAAATCTTTTGTTGCAATTAATGAATAAGCTTTTTTTACTGATTTACTAATTTTTCCATTTATGATATTTGTACTTGTAGAGCTTGAAAGTTCTTGAACATTATATGAATCAAGTGAGGTAATATCTGGAAATTTTACACTGTTCCCGTCAGCTTCAAAAACAAAGATAAACGGTTCATTTTTTACTATGTTATTTGAAGAAATTGATAGTTTTACATTTCCAAATAAAGATGAAAAGAAAAGAAAAAATAGTAAGAAAATTTTATATAGTTTCATTTTAAAACTCTAAAGTTCCTTCAATAGCAAAGTTTGCTCTTGAATCAAGTTCAGCATGGGATAAAACAGAAACTTGTAGACCAAATTTCTCATAAATCTCAGAAATTCTTTTTCTTAAAACAGGATCAACAACCATAGTTATTTTTGAGAATCCTTTTGCTTCAATCTCATCAAGAAGTGTTTTAGTTTTTGTAACAAGATTATTAATCTCTGCTATTGAAATCATCAGTTGTGAAACCCCATGATGCTCTTGTAATTTTCCAATAAACTGCTGTTCTAGCTCTGGTTTAATTGTAATTATATGAAGTATTCCATCATTGTCTTTAAACTTTTGGGTAATAAGTCTATATAATTTTGCTCGTACATGCTCTAATAATACTTCTGGTGCTTTTGTAAATTCTGCAATATCAGCAATTGCTTCAATGATTGTAAGCATATCAATAATAGGAATTTTCTCATGTAATAAGTCTTTACAAACTTTTAATAATGATCCATAAGAAGTAACTTTCATAGCCTCATCAATAACAACAGGGAAGTCTTTTTTCAATCTATCAACAATATCAACAATATCTTGCCTTGTGATAATATCTTCAGCATGTTTTTTAATAATTTCTGAAATATGTGTTGAAATAATAGTAGGAGCATCTACAACTGTAAAGCCTTTCATAAGTGCTTCTTCTTTTATATCAGGGCTTATCCAAGTTGCATCTAGATTAAATACAGGCTCTTTTACTCTTAATCCTGTTAAAGTTTCATTTGCTAATCCACCCATTGCAAGAAGTTTGTCAACTTCAACTTTTCCTTTTACAAGTGGGATTCTTTTTAAATATAATTGATACTCATTTGGATTTAAATTTGCATCATCAGAGATTCTAATTTGTGGTATTACAAAACCTAATTCACTTGCAATTGTTTTTCTAATAGCTTTTATTTTATCAAGTAATTCTGAATTTCCTTGAACCAATTGTAAAAGTCTGATTCCTAGTTTTAATTCTAAAACTTCTAGTTTCATGATATTCTCAATTGTTTGATTTTCATCAGGCACAGCCATACTTTTCTTCTTATCTTTTAAAGAAGATACATCTGTATCTATTTTTGCTTTTATAGCTGCTGGTTTAAAGAATCTGGTTAATGAATTATCAACACCTTTATCAATAATACTTATAACATAACCTATAAATATCATCAATCCACCCATTACAACTAAAATTCCCGTAGGGAATCCTGGAACAAATCCAAAAAGAATCATCCCAAATCCAACTAAAACTAATGATTGGCTATCTTTTACAAGTTGTGCGATTGATTGACTTGCAAATTTCTCTTCATCCATATTAGATCTAGTTATGATAATAGCCGTTGCCGTTGAAAGAATTAATGCTGGAAGTTGAGCTACTAAACCATCTCCAATAGTTAAGATTGTATAAATCTCTCCCGATTGTGCAACAGTCATATCATGTTGGAAAAGTCCAATTAAAAGACCCCCAATTAAGTTAACCATTGTAATGATGATTCCAGCAACCGCATCACCTTTTACGAACTTAGATGATCCATCCATTGCTCCATAAAAGTTTGCTTCTGAAATTAGAGATTTTCTTCTTTGTTGTGCTTCTTTATCATCAATAAACCCAGCATTTAAATCAGCATCAATAGCCATTTGCTTTCCAGGCATAGAATCAAGTGTAAATCTTGCAGTTACCTCAGCAACCCTTGTAGCACCTTTTGTTACAACCATAAAGTTAATTAAAACTAAAATAACAAATACGATAACCCCAATAACCATATTTCCACCAACAACGAACTCACCAAAGGCTGCGATTATAGAGCTAACGGCTTCAGGACCATTATGTCCTTCGCTTAGGATTGATCTAGTAGTTGCAATATTTAAGGATAATCTAAATAATGCAAGAATTAAAATCATAGTTGGAAATGTTGTTAAGTCTGAGGGTTTTTGAATATATAAAGATATTAACAAAATAAGTAAAGACAAAGATAAAGATATTACCAAAAAGAAATCTAGGATTGCTTTTGGTAGTGGTACGATTATAATTGCAAGAATAGATACAAAAAGTGCAACTACAATTAAATCTTTTGAAAATAAATTTTTAAACTTCATCTATTACTTATTTTTAGCTTGTTAATTCATAAAATTAACAAGTGACAGTTGGTTCATTTTACTTATTGTTGAATAAAGTGCTGTGTATGTAAGCTCTAAAGATTTTGCTTCCATTGCCACTTTTGATAAATCAGCAGCACCTAATTCTTGAGATAAAATATTATAATGGGTTAATTTTGAAGACAATCTTTCTAGGGATACTTCAAATGTTTTATTTCTTCCACCAAGTTCAGCATGACTTACTGTTATTGCACTAAAAGCTTTATCTATATCATTCATACCTTTTGAAATGCCTTCTCTTGCTTGCTCTAGTGTTATTGGGTTTCCTGAACTGTCAATTTGTTTTAAACTATTTACAACATCATCAATAATATTAAAAATATTTGTTTTTACTTCAAATTTTGAATCAAGCCAAGTTGCAGGAATTGTTGCTTCGTAACTATTAGTTGTTGCATTAAGAATAACAGGAGTTATAGTAGTGCTTGTCGCTTTCCCATATGAATCATATTTAACTAAAGTATCATTCGTAGGAGTATTTAATCTCCATGTATTACCATCTTGATCAATAATTCCATCATTTGCTTTAAAGCTCATTACTTCGCCTGGGGCTGATATTGATGCTGTAAACATCATCGCATCAAGTCCTGTGATTCCTCTTTCTCTATACGATCCTTCTTCAACAGCTACTTTTCTTAAAGTATTATTTCCAACATAAGAAATTTTACCATCCGCATCTTTTTCAAAAGGTTTAACTGAAGAATCAGAACCTGAGAAAAGATATTCACCTTCACTTTGTGTATTTGCTAAATCAAAAATATTTTGTTTTAAACCTTCTAGGTTTGCAGCAATTGCTTTCATACCATCTGCTGATGTAGTTGCTGTATTTGCTTTTATTAATTCAGCTTTTGTAAATTCAATAAGCTTTTTAACTTCAGCCATACTACTATCAGCCATATTATTTTGCCCTTTAACTCTTTCTAGTTGAGTTTTTAAGCCTTCAAAAGTTCTGATTTTATCATCCACTAAAACTTCTCTTGCATAAAGTAATGAATCATCACTTCCTTTTTCAAGTTTTTTTCCCGTTGCCATTTGATAAGAAATCTTTTGTTGCAAAGCATCAAGATTACCTAATCTATATACCATTTGATCTGTTTGATTAATCATTGTAAAACCTTTCTGAACATAGCAACGGTATCATTAAAAGATACGATTTCTTGAGAACCTTGAGTAAGGAACTGTCGTATTTGTTCTTTTTTTGCCATCGCATTATCAAGTTCTAAATCCATACCCACTTTATAGGCACCAACTCTAACTAAAACTTCATTCTCTTTTATTAATGATAATACTCTTTTTAACTTTAAAAATTCATTATAATGCTCTTTATCGACCACTTTGTCCATTACCCTTGAGGCTGATTTTAATAAATTTATAGGTGGATAAAAACCTTGTTCTGTTAAATCTCTAGTTAATACAATATGCCCATCAAGAATAGATCTACTTTGATCTGCGATTGGATCATTCATATCATCTCCATCAACAAGAACTGTAAAAAATGCAGTTATTGAACCTTTTTTATTATTACCAGCTCGCTCCATTAATTGTGGTAATAGTGCAAAAACAGAAGGTGGATATCCCCTACTTACAGGAGGTTCTCCAGTACTTAGTCCTATTTCTCTTTGCGCCATTGCAAATCTTGTTACTGAATCCATCATTAATAAAACATCATGCCCTTTATCTCTAAAAAACTCAGCTATTGACATAGCAGTAAAAGCTCCATATTTTCTCATAAGTGCTGATTCATCGGATGTTGCTGTTACTAATATTGTATTTTCCATATTGTTATTTAAGTTATAATGAATAAATTCAGGAATTTCTCTTCCTCTTTCCCCAATTAATGCAACAACTTTTATTTGAGCTTCACAACCTTTTACAATCATTCCCATTAGAGTTGATTTTCCCACTCCTGATCCTGCAAAAATACCAATTTTTTGCCCCTTCCCACTTGTAAGCATGGAATCGATTGCTTTTACACCCGTAGAGAATTTTTTATCTATAATTCCCCTTTCTAGTGCTGGCATTGAAAGTTTATTAATAGGCGAGTTCTCTTGTATATCAGTTATTTTACCTTTATTGTCTATTGGTTCACCCAATGCATTTACTACTCTTCCTAGAAGCCCATAGCCACATCTAACAGTCAATCCATCTTTTTGCAAATAAACTTTGTCGTGAATTCGAAATCCATCAATAAATGAAAAAGGAACTATTGTAAAAAAATCATTTGAAATTGATGCAACCATTCCTAAAACTGTATATAAATGCTGAACCGATTCTATTTTTACAATGTCTCCCACTGCAACTTCAAGACCTGTTGCATTAAGAGTTGTTGTTGAGATATTTTTTATTCTTCCAAAGGGTATTGAAAGATTTGTTGAATCAATATTATTTATTAGTTTTTCAATATCCATTACATCTCATCGCACATTTTTTTATATAAGCTATCAACACTATCTTTTACTTCTTTACATTTTAGAATATATTCATCTTTTTTCTGTTTATTGCCCAGCTTATCGTATGAATTTAAAATATCATAATATATTTTCACTTCATCATTTGGAATAATTTTTCTAGGATTAATTAAAGACTCAAGTAAATAATCAATAGATTCTTGTTCTTTGTTTCCATCTTTCGCTAATTTTGCTAATTCTAGTTCCACAAAAGGAGAATAAATATAAGCTTTTAACTCTTTTTGTTTATTATATAATTTTTTCAATATCTCATTTGCTAATGTTTGATTATTGTTTTTTAGCAAATAAAAATAATAATCATGATAGAAATCTATAATAATAGGATTTGATTCATTTAATTTAATAAAATTTGGTTTTAATTGAGTATATGAAAAGAATTTTTCCATTTCAATATCACTAGCTTGTGATTTTAATATTTGATATCTATATAAAAATTCTTTTGCCAATACAGCTTCATCATTTACCATTTCAACCTTAGATGAAAAATCTAAAGCTTCATCTTTTAAATCAAGAGAAAATGCCATTCGCTCTAAATATAAATAAATATTTGCATCTCTTGTTTTATTAAATGTCTCTTTTATTTGAAGATATGCTCTTTCATAAGGAGATTCAACTAAACATTCAAAAAAATCATATTTTACACTTTCATCTTGAATTAATCTTTCTAAAGTTTCATTTCTTGATGTTTTTAATATGTCATTTAATTCAGAACATTTCCCTTGAGCTAAATAATCTTTTATTAATTCAATATTTATTTCATCAAATATTTGATCCATCGATTCATATCCGAATCTTTTAATTATCTCATTTGCAATTTTTCTATATACTTTTTCTGTTTTTAAAATTAATTCATATTTTTTATCTTTTTTATCATTCATTAATTCTTGTAAAAGAGCTTTTTGTTGCATTGCTTCACTATCAATATATTTAGCAGACACAACATTTGGACTTAAGAATCCTTGTCTCATAAGAATTTCATCAAGATACATTTTTGAGTTTTTTGAGTACATTCCTTGAGAATAATCATTTATAATGTCTTTGTACAACTCTTTTGATTTTTCTAAATAAAAGTTAGTTTTATCATACATTAGCATATATGTATTTGCTAATTTATATTTAAAATCTTCTATTACCTCATCTTTTGTAGTTTTATTTAATAGCTCTTTTAATATTTCCGATGCATGTTCTGGCATTCCTGCTGTAATTAATTTATTTATTTTTTTATTTGCTAAATAGGAATCATTTGCGTAAAACTCTATGTTAGTTTTAAGAACTTGAGATATTAGTTCATTTGCCTTTTCAAACTGCCCATCTAATATATAAATATCAAAAAGCTCATCTGCAACTAAAGTTGCAACAACTTTATCTTTTGTTACAGTTAATATTTCATACAGATATTTTATTGCTTTTGTATAATCTTTTTGATATTTATATACTTTAGAAAGTGCTATTTTCCCATATGTTTTTGTAACTTCATCATCAAAGTTATCAATAATTATTTGAGCAAAATATTTAGCTTCATCCATTTTATTTATTTCAAGTTTTAGCTCAACTAAAATCATATATGCTTTAGATAAATCATCTTGATTTATTAAAGATGAATTAATAGCATTTTCAAGCTCTTTTGATGCATCTAAAATCAATCTCTTTGACTGTTTTTTTAATGATAATTCTGCATATAATATCATTGTATCAGAAGCTAAAACTTTTACTTTATTTTTCTCTTTAAAATCTTTCACTTGAGTGTATGCTTCATCAATTTTATCATCACGTGCAAGATTTCTAGCGTTTTGTAAGATATCAAAACCATCTGAGATTGCTTGTTTTCTTTGTTCTGATATTTGACTTCCTGAGGAATCGATAAATCCATAATAAAAATCTTTTTTTGCATATAAAATATTTACTAATAAAAATAATGTAATTAATAATCTCAATTTTTACCTTTTTCTTTTTAATTCATAAACATAAGAAAAAACTTCTGCCATGGCTTTATAAAATTCACTTGGTATTTCTCTATCTACTTCTATTTGATCATATAAAGATCTTGCTAGTGCTGGATTTTCTATTATAGGAATTTTGTTTTCTTTGGCAATGTTTCTAATATTTATTGCTACAAAGTCAATCCCTTTTGCAACAACTTTTGGGGCTTTATCAACCACATTATCATATTTTAAAGCAACTGCATAATGTGTTGGATTTGTAATAACAACATCTGCATCAGGAACAGAACTCATCATTCTTTTTTGTGCCATTTGCATTTGAATTCTTCTAATTCGACCTTTTACTTGAGGATCTCCCTCCATATTTTTATATTCATCTTTAATCTCTTGTTTACTCATTCGTAAAGACTTCATATAATAATGTCGACTAAAATAAAAATCTATTATAGCAAAAATAATAATAATTAATAGAATCGTAAAAATAAAATAAACCGTCAATTCAAGCATTGAAGATATTGTTGCCATAGTATCTTGGTTCATCATTGCTAAAAATTGTTTATTTGTTAAAAGAAATAATATACACATTACAACAATTATTATCATTAATTTTAAAGTTAATTTAAAAGCTTCAATAACTTTTTTAAATCCAAAAATATTTTTAAAACCCTTTATTGGATCTAATTTTTGTAAGTCAAATTTTAAAGGAACCGCTATTAATCCAAATTGAACAAAATTACTAGCTAATGCTAAAATAACTACCAATATAAATAAAGGTGCAAGTGCTTTTAATAATGTAAGAACAACACTATATGTTAGTGCATAATAAATGGAAGAATCCATTTCAACACCTATAAAACCATAGGTAAACATCATTAATTTTTTTATTTCCATCATTGAAAAAGAAGAAAAAAACAATAAATATAATGAAGAAAAAAACAGGATAACTGCTCCTGTTACTTCCATCGACTTAGAAACGTTTCCCTCATTCTTGGCATCTTCTATTTTCTTGGAGGTTGGTTCTTCGGTCTTTTCTTCTTCATCAGCCATATGAATACCTTAATTATTGTAATTTTTCTATGAAATAATTTGTAAATGTTTCTGTAAATATTTCCATACCAAATATTAGAAAAATAAATATTAGCGCAAATTTCAACTGAAAAGTAATAACAAATGGAGAAAATGATGGCATAGATTTTGTGCCATAACCATAATATACATCCAAAATAAATCCTATAAAAAATAGTGGTAGAGCAAATGCAAATGCAAATGTAAACATTCTTTTAATCTCATCTATTGCTAATTGTATTCCATCATATGAAAATATATCAAAGGTACCTAAATGTATAATTGAAAAACTCTTTACTAAAATCACCAAAGTCATTTCATACATCCCTGTTTGAAAAAATAACATCAAAGCTATCCAATAAAGAAGTTTTGATATTAAACCTTCTTGAGAACCAGTTGCAGGATCAAACATTGCTGCCATTGATAAAGCTGTTGAATATTCAACAAATTGACCAATCACTCTAACTGCTGAAAAAATTATATTTATAAACATAGAAGCTACTAATCCAAGTGTTAATTCAGAAATTAGACTTAATATAAAATTATCTTGGGTGATATTTGCTGAAATCGTAACTAATGGAAAAATAAAAATTGTTATATAAAAAGCAAAAGCAATCCTAATAGTAGGATTAATAGCAGGATGTCCAAAAACTGGCATAAAAGCTACAAATGCCAGAATTCTTGCAAGTAACAAAAGAAATTGATATAAAACTTCTTCATTTAATAAAGATAAAAAAGCTTCCATTACATATAATCTATACTTATTTCTTCTTTGTTTCTATTCTCTTCTTTTAATTCAAGTTCAGCTTGAGTATTTAATCTTTCTTCAAATCTACTTTGATTTTGTTGATTGTTTTGTTCTTTTGATTGACTTTTATCTTGATTTGATGAACTAAAATCAAAATTAAATTTTGTATTTTCATCAAAAGTTTTATTTAATGAAGATCTTAATATATTTTGATTCTCAACTAATGCTTCTAAAGTACCATTATTTGATGCACTCATACTAATAGTTAAAGCATTATTTCTATCACTTTTCATTAAAAT
>JAGOIF010000115.1 GCA_017995775.1 Aliarcobacter sp. | reverse complement strand
CTAAAAATCTAATTAGAGTTTCATCCATACCTTTTACTCTTCGTAAAACATTTCCAAATAATGAAACTATTTT
This sequence comes from Aliarcobacter sp., assembly GCA_017995775.1. Taxonomy (GTDB): domain Bacteria; phylum Campylobacterota; class Campylobacteria; order Campylobacterales; family Arcobacteraceae; genus Aliarcobacter. Next base: position 5,690 of record JAGOIF010000115.1, on the reverse strand, counting down.
ATTTACAGCCCATTTACCAATAATAAAAACTAATAATGCCATTATTAATGAAAATGCATAAGTTCCTAAAATCTCAATTATATTATCAGGTATGTATGATTTTATATCTTTTGTTAAAACATCTATGTTTTTTTCTAACTCTTTTTCCATTTGTTTCCTTTAAAAATTTTGCGATTATATCTTAAATAAGATTATAATTTATTTTAATAATTTTAAAACTTCAGGAACTATTTCTTCTATTTTTATATCTGTTTTTTCTAAAGTTTTTCTATCTACTAATTCTACAAAACCCTCAGCTAATCTTTTTCCAATAACAATAGCATAAGGGAAACCAATAAGTTCAAAATCACTCATTTTAAATCCAAATCTTGCATTTATTCTATCATCTAAAATCACTTCAACGCCAGCTGCTTTAAGCTTACTATAAATTTGATCACCAGCAAGTGCTTCATCTTCTTTTTTAGAATTTGAAACAATAATATCCACCATAAAAGGAGCTGTTTCTTTTGTCCAGATACAACCTTTTTCATCGTGGTTTTGCTCAATAACAGCAGCAACTAATCTTGAAACTCCTATTCCATAACATCCCATTACAAAAGGTTGTGCTTTTCCATTTGAGTCTAAAAAGTTTGCGTTCATAGCTTTTGAGTATTTTGTTCCTAATTGAAAAATATGCCCAGCTTCAATTCCTTTTGTGTATGAAAGTTTTCCATCACAACAAGGACAATTATCACCTTCTTGAACTGCTACTAAATCTGCGTAAGTTAATTCTAAAGAATTTAAATCTACACCTTTTAAGTGATAATTTTCTTCATTAGCTCCGCAAACTAAATTATTTTCACCTTCAAGTTCTTTATCTACAATTACTTTAATATTCTTAGGTAAATCAATGATTCCACAATATCCAGCACACAAACCTGCAGCTTTAATATCATCTTCAAATGCTTCATCTAATTCTAAAGCTCCAATTGCATTACAAGCTTTTGTTTCTTCAAGTTCATCACTTCCTCTTACAAAGAAAACAACGATTTCATTTTTATTCTCATAAATAGCTCTTTTTATAACTGCTTTCATTGAATAATGTGCATCAATTTTTAAAAAGTTGCTCACTTCATCAATAGTTTTTTTGTTTGGTGTTTCGATTTTTTCAAGAGCAATAGTTTCTAATTTTTCTTTTTTATTTGCTTTTCTTGTAGCTGCTTCAATATTTGCAGCATAATCACATGAATCACATACAACAATAGTATCTTCACCACTATCAGCTAGAACATGAAATTCTTTAGAACCACTTCCACCAATTGCTCCTGAATCAGCAGCTACAACTCTAAATTTTAATCCAAGTCTTGTATAAACATTTTTATATGTTTCTTCCATTAGATTAAATTCTCTTACTAAATCTTCTGCTGATGAGTGAAAAGAGTAAGCATCTTTCATTAAGAATTCTCTTCCTCTCATAAGTCCAAATCTAGGTCTTGCTTCATCTCTGAATTTTGTGTAGATTTGATATAAATTAACAGGTAAATCTTTATATGAAGTAATTCTATTTCTTACCATATTCACAACCGCTTCTTCATTTGTAGGAGATAAAACATAATCAGAATTTTTTCTATCTTTAAATCTTAAAAGCTCATTCCCCATCGTGCTTGCACGTCCTGATTCTTCCCATAAAGAAAGTGGCGTTACAAATCCAAATTGAACTTCATTTGCACCACTATTGTCCATCTCTTCTTTTACAACTGCTCTAATTTTATCTAGAACAATTTTTCCTAAAGGCATATAGTCATAAATACCAGCACCCGTTTGAGATATAAATCCAGCTCTTATTAAAAACTGATGAGATGGTAAAGTTGCGTCATTTGGTGTTTCTTTTGTTGTTGGAATAAATAGCTTACTAAATTTCATTGATTCTTTTTCCTATTTTAAATTTATCTCTAATTTTTTGTTAAATGATCACATTTATATTTTGCCGATGATGCTGATTCGCTCGTTAATGAGAACATATTTTGAATAGCACTAACAACGATATCGCACTCCATATTTCTTGAAATATCTTTTAATCTTTTTGATGGATTATGTAAATATTCAGTTATTACCGTTTGACAAAGTTTTCTAATATTTTCTTCATCGCTAGCGTTTATATAGCCTTTTTTAATTGCATTTTTCACTTTTTTATCGATAATTGTTTCACCTTTTGTATAAAGATGTTTTACAACTGGCTCAATTTCTAATGATTTTAACCACTCGAAAAATTCAACTGACATACGACTTACAATTCCATAAGCAGTTTTTGCTTGCTCTGCTCGTAAACTCATATTTTCATTTACAATATCTTGTAAATCATCAACAGAGTAAATTTCTAAACCAGCTAAAGAAATGTCTTCATCAATATCTCTTGGAACTGCAATATCAAACCAATATCTATCAATATTAGAACTTGGGGCATTTGCTATTGTTATAATTGGATATGGAGCAGAAGTTGCTGTTACCATAACAGGAATATGTTCAAGTAGATTTTCAAGCTCACTATATGGCTCAACGCTTACATGAACTTCAAAGCTTGATGCTAAATTTTGAGCTTTTTTTATATCTCTACTTGTTAAGACTACATCAAATCCTGAAGAAATAAGATGTTTAATGGTAAGTTCACTCATCTCTCCTGCACCAATTACTAAGGCTTTCACACCCTTTGTATTTCTAATAATATCTTTAGCTTTTGCAACTGCTGTTGATGCAACTGAAACAGAACCTGTTCCTAAACTTGTAGCATTTCTTACATTTGCTGCACATTTAAACGCATAATGCATCACTTTTGTAATATTTGAACCACAGTATGTTTTTGATTGAGAAAATCTAAAAGCATCTTTTAATTGCCCAACAATTTGAGTTTCACCAATAACCAAAGAATCCAATGCCGATGCTACTGAAAAAAGATGGTGCACAGCTCCATCATCATCATAAATATCAGCTCTTTCATATAAAATATCAAAGTCAACTCCAGAATAAGAAGCTAGTTTTTCTATTATATTTTTAGCACTCACTTTAATATTTGTAGATCTTGTTATTATTTCAACTCTATTACAAGTTGAAAGTAAAACCACTTCTTTTGTATGTTCATTTTCTAAAATGACTCTTATAAATCTATCTTTATCTTCAACGCTACCAAAAGCTAATTTTTCCCTCATTTTTATGTCAATATTTTTATGGGAAAAACTAATTATCAAATAACTCATTTAAAATTCTCTTTCAATCATTGCCTTCATTATCATCACAAGTGTCTGGCTATTTTCTTCATCAATAACAGCAGCAATAGCTTCATTACCAATTTGTTTTGCTTGTAATATAGAATCATTTAAAGCATTTGTTATACTCATTTGTTCTTTTATCCATAAGCTTTCTTCTTGTGTTAATTCTTTTTTATATAAAGACTCTAATTTTGTTTTATTTTCTAATCTTTCGTGAAGTAATAAATAAGGAATTGTAACTTTACCTTCTACAAAATCAAGCATTGCTGGTTTTCCTAAAGTCGCTGAATCTTGGGTAATATCCAAAATATCATCTACCATTTGAAAAGCAAGTCCTAAATTTTTTCCATATAAAGCATATTTTTCTTCATCTTTATTTGCTAGTATTGCAGCTGCTCGTGCACTTGCTTCTATTAAAGATGCAGTTTTTTTATAAATCATATCAAGATATTTATCATAAGATTTATTAAATGAGTTTGTTAAATCAACATCCATCATCTCACCCAAACTTAATAATGTAACTGCATTTGAAATAGTATATGCAATTTTACTAGGCATAAAAGTCAATCTTGTAAATGCTTTTGAATATAAAATATCTCCAAACATAATCGCTGTTTTATTATCAAAAAGTGCATTTACAGAAGGTTGTCCTCTTCTTGTATCTGACTCATCAATAACATCATCATGCAATAATGAAGCTGCATGAATCATCTCAACAACAGCGCATAATTCAATACTTTCTTTAGAAACACCTGCAATTTTAAGAATTAATTTACTTCTTAACATCTTTCCACTTGCAAGTTTTTCTAAAAGCATCAAACTCTTAGCATCATTACACTCTTTTACAAAATCTTTAATTTGCTCTTTTACTTGTTGTAGTTCTTCCACTAAAAATTGCCTTACGAGTCAAGTCTTGAAATAATTTCACCTGTAAATTCTACATACAGACCTTTTTTCATACCATTCACATCGTCCATATTAGCAAAAGTATAGTCCCTAATGTATTGATTGATATCAAAGTCTTCATCTTTTCCTTCACTAATTATCATTTCTAATACAGCTAGTTTTTCTACAATTTTATCAATCTCTTCTTCAACTATATCTTTTGAAGCTTGTCTGCTTACATCAAAAAATTTTGATTTTGGGCTTCCCATAAATATATCATCTTCATCTTCTGTAAACCAATCTTTAAATGATGCCATTTGTAATTTCCTCTTTAATCTTTATATTTTTTATTTATTACTTATTATTTATTATTATTTTCAAGTCTAATTCTAACAGCTTTTGAGTGAGCTGTTAATCCTTCAGTATCAGCAAGTAATGCACATGCTTCTCCAAGTTCATTTATAGCATTTTTAGAAAAATTAATTATTGAACTTTTTTTCATAAAATTTTCCACATTTAAAGGACTATAAAATTTAGCTGTGCTTCCTGTTGGAAGGGTATGATTTGGACCTGCTAAATAATCTCCAATAGGTTCAGGAGTATTTTCACCTAAGAAAATAGCACCTGCGTGTTTAATATATGGTAAAAGTTCAAATGCATTTTTTGTCATAACTTCTAAATGTTCAGGTGCAATTTCATTCATAAGTTCAATTGCTTCTTCCATAGAAGATGCAACTATAATAGCACCTCTATCTTCTATTGATTTTCTTGCAATTGTTTCTCTACTTAAAGTTTTTAAATACTCTTCAACTTTTGCACTTGTTTGCTCTGCCACTTTAGTGCATGTTGTAATTAAAATTGAACTTGCCATCTCATCGTGCTCAGCTTGAGAAAGTAAATCAATAGCTATATATTCAGGCTTAGCATCTTCATCTGCAAGAATTCCAATCTCACTTGGACCCGCAATCATATCGATATTTACTTCACCAAAAACTAACTTTTTAGCAGTTGCTACAAAGATATTTCCAGGTCCTGTAATCACATCAACTTTAGGAATAGTTTGTGTTCCATAAGCCATTGCAGCGATTGCAGATGCTCCACCTACTTTATAAGCTTTTGTAATTCCACATAAGTGACAAGCTGCTAGTAATAACTCATTTACTTCATTTTCAGGAGTTGGAGTACATACTACTATTTCTTTAACACCAGCCACGATTGCAGGAATTGCATTCATTAGAAGTGAGCTTGGATATGCAGCTTTTCCACCTGGAATATATAATCCAGCTCTATCAACTGCACTTACTTTTTGACCTAGAATAGTTCCATTTGATTCAAAATCTAACCATGATTTTGGTAGTTGCTTTTCATGATAAGTTTTGATTCTATTGTATGCAATATGTAAAGCATCTCTTAGTTTAGGATCAATATTTTCATAGGCTTTTTTCATATCAGCAGGATCAATCATTAAATCGCTATCTTGTTTAACTTCCCACTTATCAAACTTTTCTATATGTCTTTTAACAGCTGTATTACCTTCAATCATTATTTCATCAATGATTCCCA
>JAGOIF010000114.1 GCA_017995775.1 Aliarcobacter sp. | reverse complement strand
AAATTTCTTCTCTTCTTCCGTGATATTGACAAATATTTTGATTATATGTTGTAAATTTTTTATATGAATATGAATTTATATTTTTCTTTAAAGTCTCAATCACTTCTTCTATACTTGTTAAATTTGGGTCTAATGTTCCACTTCTTTCAAGTCCTGCTTCTTTTGCATCGAACCAAACTATTTGTGATACATTTAAAGTTATCTCACCCTCTTCTTCATCACTTACGATTACTTGAAGATTTCCTATATGTCCTGTTATTGATTTTATTATCTCTTCGTTAATTGAAAAAAGTTCAATTCCTTCTTCTTTTACTTTTGATATAAAATTTTGTGAATCTTCTTCATTTGAACTTATTAATAATACATCGTTTGTAACTTCTTGTGAAAATGGAATATCTTGTGCAAAATCATATTTTGTTGCTGCAATTTCATAAAGTTCTAAAACATTTTTAATTTTTTTTGATGGATTATCTTGTGAATTTCTGATGTAAAAATCAATTTCTAAAGCTGTTAATTCGCTTTTTACTTCAGGTGAATTTGATATTAAAAATTCTTTACTTTTTATATCTTCAATATTTGAAGTTACTAATATCTTTTCACTAACTGGGAAATCAAGTCCAGCTGGATTATAATAAATAAATTCTTGCATAGATTATGCCTTTTTGGTAAATAATATTTTACCTCATTCTATAAACATAAAAATTAAAGGTAACTTAATCACTAAAATATATTTTACCGTTTTACCCACTTTGTTACTTAATTGTATTTAAGTATAAAGGTTTTTTTTAAAAATTTCTTGTACACTTTCTTATGACGAAAAAATTACTAGTTTTTATATTTATTTTTATTATTTCTTATGTTTATTTAAAAGATGATGTCTTTGAAAACAATACTATTATTGTGGGTTCATCTTTACCTAAAACGGGCATTATAAAATCTTGGGGAAGTTCAGTTACAAGTGGTGTAAATAGTTATTTTAAATACGCAAATGAAAATCATTTACTAAAAAATAAAAATATTGAGTTTTTAATATATGATGATAAATATGAACCAGAACTTACTTTTGAAAATGCAAACAAATTAATATATGAAGATAAAGTTTTTGCACTTTTTGGTTTTGTAGGAACTCCTACAGTTAAAAGAGTTTTACCTCTTTTATATGATGAAGATATTGCATTTTTTTCAGCATTTACAGGTGCTTCATTTTTAAGAAACGATAAAAATGAAAACTTTATAAATTTTAGAGCCTCTTACAAACAAGAAATAGAAGCTTTAATAAACTATCTAAGCAAACAAAATAAACTAGATAAAATCGCAGTTTTTTATCAAAATGATGATTATGGTGAAGAAGGATATGTATCTTTATTGGAATCTTTAAATAAAAGAAATTTATCTTTAGTAGCAGAAGGTTCATATAAAAGAAATACTTTAGCAATAAGCCATGCTTTTAATGAAATAAAAAATGTAAAACCTGAAGTTATATTTATGATAGGTGCCCATGAAACAAATGCTTTATTTATAAAAAATGCAAAAGAGGATGAAAATTTAAAAAATACAATTTTTTGTAATATCTCTTTTGGAGATGCAAATTCAATGGTAGATGAAATAGAAAAATTAAATATCAACACAAATAATCTAATATTTTCACAAGTAGTTCCTAGCTATACAAACACTTTTAATCCTGTTGTTAAAGAGTATCAAACATTAATGAACAAATATTATCCTGATGAGAAATTAGGTTTTTTATCCTTTGAAGCATTTTTATCAGCAAAAATTTTAGTAAATGCACTTGCTAGAATAGATGGTAAAATTACAAGAAAAAAATTTATTTATATGTTAAAAAGTACAAAAAATGATTTATTAAGTGGCATAAATTTAGAATTTCAAAACTCACAATTATCAAACAATGTATATCTTTTTGAATATAAAAACAAACAATTTATAGAGATAAAAAATGAAAAATAGTTTTAAAAATCTTTTCTTATTTTTTGATAATCTAAAATTTAATTATAAAACAGCTTTTTTGATGTTTATTATTGCAGGTGGAATGATTTGTATAATAATACTTTCTCAAATATCAATTTTTGCAATAAAACAAGATTTTGATGTATTGTTTGATAAAAGAACAAAAAGTCTAATGCAACTTGAAAATGTAAAAGATACATACAAAGTAAATATTGAAAATACTTTAAGTGATTTTCAAAAAAAACAAATTTCAAATCATCAAGTAAAACAAATAATCGAACTTGCCCAAGAAATAATAGATAAAAACTGGCGTTTATATAAAATCCAAATCCAAGTAAAAAATGAAAATTTATTAACAAAATTCATAAAAACTACATTTATACAAGAAGATAATTATTATGAAAATAGTACTTTAAAAAATAGCATCATAAAAAATATTGATTCAAAAATGAAAGTTATAGAAAACAGCATTAATAACATTAGTTTTTCAAATACAAAAGAAGATGAATATACAAATCTTAATCTTGAAATAAACTCTATTTCTATTTATTTAACAAGTTTGATTAATTATGATTTATCACTAGCAATAAATGAGAAAAGAAGTACCGATAAAATTTTCAATATTATTCTGATTTTTTCTATAATATCTATTTTTATAGTATTTTTATTTTCTGTTATTTTATCTATTTTGATTATAAATAACTTCAAACAACTTCATAATTCACTAGAAGAAAAAGTAAATGAAAAAACAAAAGAACTTCAAGAACTAAACAACTATCTTGAAATAAAAATATCAAAAGAAGTTACACAAAATAGAAAAAAAGACATCATAATGTTCCAACAAGCAAGGTTTGCATCTTTGGGAGAAATGTTAAATAATATAGCACACCAATGGCGACAACCATTGGGTTCAATTACTATGATTATACAAAGCTTTCAGACAAAAATGCTTTTAGGAAAACTAACTCAAAATTTTATGGATGAAAAAGTTCAAGATGCTTTATTACTTGCAAATAATATGTCAAATACCCTTGATGATTTTAAAAACTTTTTCTCCCCAAATAAAATAAAAAGTGAATTTTACATAAAAGATTGTATTGAACAATCAATCGAGTTATCAAAATATTTATTAAATCAAGAAAATATTGAAGTAAAATTATTTATTAGAAAAGATATAAAAATAAATAGTTTTTATAATGAACTTTCCCATGTGTTCTTAAATATTATCTCAAATTCAAAAGACGCTTTATGCTCAAACGTCCATAAAAATGATAGAATCATAAAGATAATCGTAAGTAAATATAAAAATTATCTAACAATAAATATGCTAGATAATGGTGGTGGAATTCCAAAGGAAATCCTACCAAAGATTTTTGAACCATATTACACCACAAAATATAAAAGTGCAGGAACAGGAATAGGTCTTTATATGACTAAACAAATAATTGAAAAGCATATGGATGGCGTTATATCTTGTAAAAATGTTTCACATAAAATTAAAGATAAAAGAGTTTTTAACTGCTCTTTATTTACTATAAAAATACCAATTTCAAATGAGAAGAGCAAAGATGAAAATGCAGAATAAAGACCTGAATATCTTACATAATTTTAATATTTTATATCTTGAAGATGATGAGAATTTATTAAAACATACAAAAGATATTTTAGAAGATTTTGTAAATAATATTTATGCAGTAAGAACTATAAAAGAAGCTTTAGATATCTTAGTAAATAAAAAAATTGATGTGATAATTTCAGATATTTTATTAAAAGATGAAAATGGAATTGATTTTTTAAAACATATAAAAAGCAAAAATATAAACATTCCTACAATTCTTACAACAGCACACACAGACACACAATATTTACTTGACGCAATAAAACTAAAAATAGAAGACTACATAATAAAACCGATAAATATCAAAGAATTATTAAATAGTTTACACGATATTTTACTTCCAATGGTTCAACAAAAAGAGATTCAAAAAAACAATAATTTAATTCGTACAATCTCAGCAATCACAGATGGAAAGCAAGTTTCAATAATAAAATTTATAATAAATAATCTTGATAATGAGAACCTTTTTATAGCTTCATATACAGAAATTATGGAAAGTTTTGCTATTTCAAAACCAACACTTATAAAACTTTTTAAAGAACTAGCAGAAAAAAACATCCTAGTAAAAGTACAACATAAAACATATAGATTTAATGAACAAGCTTTGGAAAGTTTGTAAGATATAGATTTTCAGGCTTTGGGAGTTTTAATTTAAAATTTATTTTGTTGTTGAAATTTCAACACCTTCGTATGAAGTTGTTTTAATTGCAGTTAAAATATCTTGTATTTTTACTTTTTCATCATATATAACCGTTACTTCTTTTGTGTTTAATCTAACACTTACATTTTCTACACCATCAAGCTGTTTGATTGCTTTTTTAACAGCTGTTGTACAAAGAGGACAGTGCATTCCTTCTACTTTAATAAGCGAAGTATTTGAAGCAAAAATCAAACTCATAAGAAAAAAGAATAAGATAAATATTTTCATAAACTACTCCATAAATAAAGGTATTATTTCAGGATAAAAAAGCAATCCAAAAATAGAAATAAAAAACAAAATTAAAACTAAATAAGCTTTTATTAAAACTTCTTTACTACATTTACACGAGATTTTTTCTATATATCTTTTGATTCCATAAATAAAAAAAATCATAGACAAAATAGCCATTGGAATTCTTAAGTATTCTAAGCTAGTAAAATATGTCAAAACTCCACTTGAAAAACCAAAAAACAGAAATAAAAATGCAGGTAAACAACAAAGAGTTGATAATGAAGCAGTTATAACTGCTCCAACTATGGCTAAACTATTTTTTCTCAAAATATCTCTTGTGATGTATATTTATAAGAAAAATTCTTAGAATCATAATAATCAAGAACATCTTCTCCAACCTCAGAATAAGGATATCCAAGCATATTTAGTGGATATTGTGTTGGTTTTGGATTTAAAATAAAATCTCTTGCACTATTAAATGCTACCCAATTCATCTCCCATGAACCAAAGAAGTATTTTTTTACATCTTGAAGTTTTTTATCATCATTTGCTAGTTTTTCAGCTAATTTTACTTTTGTAACATCAGCAGGATCTGCTGGAACCCAACCTATACCATCTATATAAAACTCAGTTCTACAATGTTGCGCACCTGTGATATTTGCAAAGCCTTTTTCATCTGCTTTTCCACAAGCATTTGATATCTTTGATTGCCCTACTCTAATACCAAATGTTTCCCTTGCTGGAATCTTTGCATTTCTTAAGAGTGCTACAAATACAGAGCTTATATCTGTACATTTTCCACCATAGATTTTTTCTTCTATACTTTTACTAGCATCACCTATTCCACAACCAATTACACTTTCATCTCTATACATTGTAGTAACTGTCCAATCATAAATAGCTTGTGCTTTTTCAAGTGGTGTTTTTGCATTTTTTGTAATATCATTTGCATATTTTGTTAAAAATTCTGTCACAGGAGTGTGAGCTGTTCCTTCTAAATAAACTTTTATATCTTCTGAATAATTTGTATTTGAAGTAGCTTTATTAAAATCTGTTGTTCTTTCTTGCATAATTACATCAAACTTAATTTCTAGGTTTCTATTCTTTTCACCTTTGTTCCATTTTGCGTATAAGACCCTTGTATCGTAATCATTTTTTACAATCTTTGCTTCACTAAAATTTCCCTCATATGAAAAGCTAATAACTTTTTGATAACTTTCATCTTTTGGAAGTGGAATCCAAATTTGAGCTATCTCTTCTGATGGTTTAATCT
>JAGOIF010000039.1 GCA_017995775.1 Aliarcobacter sp. | reverse complement strand
TTTATCAAATTTTGCTGATTGTAAATATGGATTAAAGATTCTAAAATAAGGCACAGCATCAGCTCCTGTACTTGCAGCCCATTGCCAAGAACCTATGTTTGAACTTGCTTCATAATCAAGTAATTTTGAAGCAAAATATTCTTCACCTTTTTTCCAATCTATTAATAGATTTTTTGTTAAATATGAAGATACAATCATTCGTAGACGATTATGCATTGTTCCTGTTTTATTAAACTCTCTCATAGCTGCATCAATTAATGGAACACCTGTATTTCCTTCACACCAAGCTAGGAAATCATCTTCATTTTGTGACCAATTAACTTCTATTTTATTATAGTTTTCAAATTCACTTTTTGGGTTGTGAAATAAAATATAGTTATAAAATTCTCTCCAAAAAAGTTCTCTAATGTAAAATTCTTTTTGATCACTTGTGGCTTTTAGTTTTTTAATTTTATTAAAAAGCTCTCTTGGACTTATAAGTCCAAATCTTAAATGAACTGCAAGATTTGAAGTTCCATTTTTATAAAAAAGATCTCTAGCATCTTTATATTCATCAATTTTATCTTCAAAATTAAGTATTAATTCATCGGCACTTTTATTTAAAAAATCCACTAATTCTTGTTTTTCAAATCCCATATCTTGAAGACTTGGAATATAATCATAATCAAATTCTATTTTTTTAAGACTTTTACTTGTTTCATATTCTTCTATTTTATCACTTTGCCAAATTTCATGTAAGGCTTTGTAAAAAGGAGTAAATACTTTATATGGTGTATCATCTTTTTTTAGATGATTTTTAGGATTTAATATAAAACAATCGGTAAATCTTTTAAGTGGAATAATTTGTGATATCTCTTTATCTCTTTTTTTTGCATAATCATCAAAATCCACAGAAACCAAAACTTCATCAAAAGCTTTTGTTTTAAGATTTGTAAACACTTCTGTTGGAGTTCCATAAAATATAGCTAAATCAAGACCAAGTGATTTTAATTGCTCTTTTAGTTTTAGTACACTTTGGTAAATAAAAGTCACTCTTTTATCATCAAAAGATAATTTACTTAAAATATTTTTATCAAAAATAAAAATAGGTAATACTTCATCTTTTGCATAGGATAGTATGGCACTATCTGTGATTCTTAAGTCTCTTCTAAACCAAAGTATACTTTTCATTATTTATATGCCTTAATATCACTTCTTAAAGCCAATTCACTTGGATATGGATTTAAAAATTTTTGCACTTTTAGATATTGCACATCAAATCTATTTACATATAAGTTTATAAGTTTCATAACAGCAATTAATGGAATTATTTTTTGTTTATACTCTTCTAAGCTTCCTAAAATAATCTCTTTTTCTTCTTTTGTGATAAGTTTTTTAAAATATCCAAAAATGTGTAATAGCACATTATATGTTTTATTTACACTTCCTTTCAAAGCAATTGCTTTTAAAAACTCTTCTTTGTACTCTTCTAGTACCTCAGGTAACTGTTTTTTATCAAAATTTGCTACGATTTTTCCAAGGTTTTTATATGAAGTTTGTGCTTTTGCATATATTAAGTATTTGTAAGATGTGTGAAAAATCACAAGGTCGTTAAAACTTGGAGTTGAATTTAAAAATTCATGAAAATGCCTATATGCAAAAATCTGCATCAAGAAATTTTCCCTAAGCCAAGGATCAATTAATCGACCTTCTTCTTCAACTGGTAAGTGAGGATATTTTTCTTTTATTTGTTTTGCAAATACTCCAATTCCATTTTTTATACTTGGAGCATTTCCTTCTTTATATACTTTTACTCTCTCCATTCCACAAGTTGGAGAAGAAGATTTTAGGATAAATCCACATAAGTCATCATTTTTGATTTTGTCTGCACATTGAACAGATACATTTTCAATCTCTTTTGTTACATCTTTTGGATTTTTTGTAGATGTGAAGATTTTTAATTGTCCAGATTCATTTTGAACTTGCCTAATAGCTTCTCTTGGGCTTCCCCAAATAATTGTTTCAGGACAATAAGACACCGTATCAAAATACTTTTGTAAAGTTCCAATAACAAACTTATCAGATGCACCAACTCCATCATATCTACATGGAGTTCCTATTAAACAAGCCGATACACCTAATTTCATTTGCAATCCTTTTTTATTTTATTTTATAATAAAAAAGAAAGTTTTCATAGTAGATTTTTATCTCTTTATAGTGTTATATTCATTCTTTTAAGGATTTCATAGGTTTTTGTCACATCATAAGTGGCACTATGATATTTATCACCATCAAATTCAATTCCATAATATAAACAAGTTTCATCTAGTTTTGGGTTTTTTAATCTTCCACTTTTTCCATAAACTTTAACTATATTTTTATTTTGACTCATTGTGCAAATATGTTTTTTGAAACTGGCTTTTTTGTCGATGTGTCTTAATTCAAATGAAATATTATGAGCTATTAAAGTATCAGAATTTGAACAAAACTCTTCAAAATCTTCATCTTCTGTAAAATAAGAGCAATAAGATTTATCTTTTCTATAATCAAGTATAAGCTCAGGTGTTAATCTATGAACAGCATAAGAGAAAAAATTCACAGGATATCTTGATAAATAATATCTATGGAATTTATCAATTACCTTAAAATCTTTATCTATTCTAACCGCTGCTACTTCTATAACATCACCTATATTACTTGTGTTTGTTTCAAAATCTAGTATTATCATTTTATATATTTTTCTCTTTTTTTATAAATTATACTTTTTATTTTTTTATAGTTTAGACTATTTTTTGTTTCTAAATTATCTATTAAATTTTCATATTTTAAGTAAGTATTCCAAACATTATTTGAGTGCTCGAATCTTTGCATATTATATAATTCAAAACTTACACTTGCATTTACAAAAGCTTTTAAAATAAAAGATTCTTCCCTTGTATCTTCATGCTTTTTATACTCTTTCCAAAAATCTTCAAACATATAGTGCACTTCAACGAACTTATCTTCTTCTAGCAATAAAATAATTTCCTTAAGTTTTGAATTAATATCCATATAAAGCCTCTTTGTAATTTAATTTATTATAGCAAAACTTAATAATAATTTAAAGGAATTAAGACTAGAATTAAGTATATAAAAATAAAAGGAGTCTATTATGCAAATAAACTCAAACTATGTTTCAAATCAAAATATTTATTCAAGTGCCAATCAATCTTTAAATAGGATTGCAAGTGGAATTGAATTAAATAAATCAAGTGATAATGCCTCAGGTTTAGCAGTTGCTAATAATCTTTTGTCACAATCAAATGGTTATTCTCAAGCAATTGAAAATACAAATTCTGCAATTGCAGCTACTCAAATAGCATCAAGTGCAACAAACGAACAATCAAAAATTTTAGATAATGTAAAAGAAAAACTTCTTCAAGCTTCAACGGATACTACAAGCAAAGAAGGAAGAGATGCAATATTAAAAGATATTCAATCTCAATTATCTCAATTTGATAAAATTGCAAGTGGTACAAACTATAATGGTCAAACACTACTTCAAAATACAAAAGATGATAATAGTGCATCAAAAAGTCAACAATACCAATCTGGAATAAAAGGTGCTGATTTAATTGAAACATCAAGTGTTCAATCAAATACAAAAGGATTAGGTTTATCAGATTTAACAACTCAAGATGCTACAACTTTTAATTCAAGTACAGCTAGGGATTTTTTAGAAAAAGTTGATAAAGCAATAAATGGTTTAAATGATGTAAAAGGAGAATTTGGAGCTGTTCAAAATCAACTTCAAAGTTCTAGCAGAAATCTACTTTCTCAAGAAACTAGTACATTAAAAGCTAATTCGATGTTTGATACAAATTACGCAAAAGAGTCTGCTAATTTCTCAAAACAAAATGTTTTAGCACAAATAGGAGCATTTACTCAAGCTCAAGGAAGCAATCTTAACCAACAAATGGTACTAAAACTTCTATCTTAAATCTTAAACTCAAGTAAAACTTGAGTTTAACGACCTCTATATCTTTGCTCTATATAAATATGATTTCTTGGTCCATAATCATGGTGATGTCTATTTGGTCTATAATGTCTATATGGTGGTCTTCTATCATAACCATCATTATAAACTATCACAACTTGTGAGCTAGGTCTTCTATCATAGTATCTATCTTCATAATAAGGATCATTTCTTATATATGTTGTTGATCTTTCATAATTATTATATGAATTATAATTGTTATTATAGTTATCCGAAGTATCATAATCTCTATATGCTCTTGAATCTCTATTATTATTCGCTATTGTTGCACCTAATAATCCACCAGCAACCCTTGCAACGTCTCTACCGTTACCTTTTCCTATTTGATTTCCAATAGCTACACCTATTGTTGCACCAACAATTGTGTCAAGTCCTATTGTATTATTATCTGCAAAAACCAACGAACCTGAGATAAAAAGCATTGCTAATATTTTTTTCATTATTAACTCCTAATAATTCGATACTTATTAAAAAGTATAGGTCTTTATTGTGAATGTATTGTGAAGACAAAATTTATTAAAAATTTATTTCAATTTCTCAAAAATTTTATATTCATCCCAATAACTATCTATTGCTTCACGTAATTTAATATCACTTAAATTTGATTTCTTTTTTATTCCAAATCTTGTAACAAAAGATTCAGGCATTATTGTTTTTTCTTTTGTTGGATTTTTAAGATATTCAAACATAGATTTTTTAACCATTGTTTCACTGCTGTATTTTAGTAAATATCTATAAAAAAATTTATCTATTGTTACTGGCAATTTACTATGACATTGCACACAATTTAAATCATAAATTTCATTTGAACTTCTTGCATATAATGATGTGCTAATTAAAATTAAAATTATAAATATATTTCTTTTTACCATTTTATCTCTACTTTAGTTCCAATATTTAGCTCTGATTTTACATTTATTGAAAAATCATACTCTTTTGTGATTAATGAAACTATATTTAAACCTATTCCAAAACCACCTACACTTTTATCAAATCTTGAATATCGTACAAATAAGTTTTCAAGGTTTTCTTTACTTATTCCTTTTCCACTATCTTCTATACTAAAACCATTTTTTGTTAATACAATTTTTACGAAACCTGCCATTTTATTGTATTTTATTGCATTTGATAAAAGATTATCTATTAATTTTGAAATCTTTTTAATATCACAAAAAATAAAAATATCATCTTGTATTTCCATATTAAAAGTAATCTTTTTCATGGTCGCAATGCTTTGAAAAAAATCTACTCTTTGTTGTATGATATCCGATATATTTATATTCTCATTATTTGAAATTATTTGATTATTTAAAGTTACAAAGGTTAAATCTTCATAGATATTTGAAATAGTTTTTGCCCCTATTTCTATTCTATTTATTTTTTTGGCTAATTTTTCATCTAATAAAGATTTATCAATCATCTCAATATTTGTTATAATTGCAGTAACTGGAGTATTTAATTCGTGGGTTGTATCTTTTATAAATCTATCTAATAAGTGTAAAGCATCTCGCATAGGTCGCAAAAATAATTTTGAAATAAAATAACCAATAAAAATCATAAATAAAAATGCCATAACAAAAGATATTAACATTTTATACTTTATATTTTCAAACCAAATATTATCATCTGGTATTTCTATTATTATAAATTTACTTCCTAAATAGTATGATTCAGGTTCTTTTATAAAATGAATATAATCTCCACTTAAATAAATAACATCATCTAAACTTACATTTTGTGATTTTAGTGTTGAAAAAATCTCTTCTTTATCACTATCAAAAATAGCTGATTCAAACTTATCATCTCTTGGATAAATATTATGTTTATCAATATTTACGTGTAAATCTTTTAATCTATTTACTAAATCATTTGAATAATTTTGAAGAATATGTCTTTTTTCTTGAAGCATTAAGTCTTTTTGAAATTTGTAATATAAAAATGAAACAACACTTAATATTACTAAAACTAAAAAAGAATATAAAAGACTAAACCCTAAAAGGGTTCTAGTTTCACTATTGGTTAAATCTATACCCGAGTTTTTTAAGACTAACAATTTTATCTTTTCCCAATATCTTTCTTAAATTTTTTATATATGTTCGTAAAGAATTATCACTATATTCTTCACCATAATCCCAAACATAACCATAAATTCTATCATGAACTAGAAGTTCATTTGGATGTTGTAAAAAAAACTTTAAAAGTCTTAACTCTTTTAAATTTAATTTTATCTCTTCATCTTTATATTTTAATTCATTTGAAATTGAATTAAATGTTATTTCAGGTGTTATAACAATCAAATCATTTTTTTGTGCAAACTGCTTTTTTAAGATTGTTTGAACTCTAAATAAAAGCTCTTTAAGTTCAAATGGTTTTCTAATATAATCATCACAACCACTTAAATAACCCTCTTCTAGTGAATCCATTGAATTAAGTGAAGTTGTAAAAATTGCTGGAACATTATTATTTTCTTTCCTTACTTCTTTTAATACTTCAAAACCATTTTTATTTGGTACATTCACATCTAAAAGTAGTAAATCAAAGCTATTTTCATAAATAGCACATATTGCTTCATCTCCGTTATAAACACAAATAACTTCAAATCCTTGCTCTTCAAAATATTCGCAAACTGTTTCGCTTAAATTTAAATCATCTTCTAATAATAATATTTTAGATTTCATTTCTCTTCTTGTTTTTCTAAAGTTTTTTCGTATAATTCTTTTTCATCATTGCTCATAAAAGGAATTCTAGAATCCAATTCTTTTAAAAAAGATTCTTTATTCTCATCATTAACGTAGCCAATTATAGCTATTAATTCCTGAGTACTCATCTCTGAGTAATCTTCTTTTGCAAAAACAAAACTAAACAATAAAAGAAATATTAAGGCGATTTTTTTCATTTAAAACTCTATTTTTTATTTTGATTGTAACATATTAAATGTATAATAATTGTTTATTAGTTTCTTAAAATAATTTATTTTTGAATCTGTTAAATTGCTTTTAAGCTTTTATAATCAAATTTTGACTAAAATCAAGAAAAAAAGGTACTTTATGTTTAAAAATATTTTATTTATTGGCTTTATAGCTTTATTATTAAATGGCTGTTTTGGCAAAAAACAAGAAGAAAAATGGACTGCATTTATATACCCTGATAAAACTGATTCGAAGAAATATATCAAAAGCCCTATTACATTTGCTTCACTTGAAGAGTGTAAAAAAATATCTATTTTAGAAATTAAAAATCAAAATCTTGAAGAATTAGCTTTTTTTAAATGTGGATTAAATTGTAATTTCCATGAAGGCATGAAAACAGAAGTTTGCCAAGAAATGCTAAGTTCAACGGATAAATAAGCAAGGAATTAGATGAATGAATTAAAATATTTAAACATTTGTTATGATGAAAATGAACATGATGAAAAACTTAATAGTTTAATTTCTTTTTATTCAAATAAGATTTTTAAATACTCTTGTAATAATGAGTTGATGAATTTAGTGCAAAATCAAGATATTCATTTATTAATTATAAAAAATAATTTTGAATTATTAAAAAAAATTAGATTAATAAATAAACAGATACAAATAATAGTTTTTTTAGATGAACTAAGCAAATATCATCTACTAAATGCATTGGAACTTCAGTATATTAAATTTATAAAAGAGTTAAAATGTGTAAATGAATTTATTTATATTTTAAAAGATTGTATTAGAAATATTGATTCAAAAAAATCTAATATTCTTAAATTAAAAAATGATTTTATTTATGACCATTATAATAAAACTCTATTTAAAAAAAATGAGATTATTCCTTTGACAAAAAAAGAGAGCCTTTTTTTAGCTTTTTTAATCAAGGAAAGTGATAAAGCAATAGATTATAATCAAATAAATAAAGAGATTTGGAATAATGCTATGAGCCAAGATGCCCTTAGGTCTGTAATAAAAGAAATTAGAAAAAAGACCTATAAAGAATTAATTAAAAATATTTCTGGAATGGGCTACCGAATAGATTTATAATCATAAGAGGAACTATTTATGCCTGAAAAAATATCTTTAAAATATATTTTTAAATTACTGCTAAATGATAGAAAATCACTAATATTAGGTCAAATTTTAACAATAATTGGAATACTAATAAGTGTACCAATTCCATTATTATTACCACTTTTAGTTGATGAAGTATTACTTAATAAACCAAACTTTTTTGTAAATAATATAAATGAATTATTTGGAGCGGGAAGTCCACTTTATTACATTGTATTAGTAACTATTGTTGTAATATTTTTAAGATTTATACACTTTATTTTTGGAGTTTATATTACAAAGATATTTACAAAAATATCAAAATATGTAACTTTTAAAATAAGAGAAAAACTATTACATCATCTTGAACTAGTAAACATGAATGAGTATGAAAGCCTTGGTTCTGGCTCTATTTCTGCAAATCTAATCACAGATGTAAATACACTTGATAACTTCATAGTTTCAATCGCAAGTAAGTTTGTAGCTTCTATTTTAACTCTTCTTGCAGTTGCTGTGGTAATTATAACAATAGATCCAATATTAGGTCTTATGATTTTATTTATTCAACCAATTATTATGATAATTTCAAAGAAAATTGCTAAAAAAACTGGGGATTTAAAACAAAAAGAGAATAAAGCAATTGAGCTTTTTCAAAATAATATAAATGAAACTTTGGATTTATTTGGTCAAATAAAAGCTAGTAATAAAGAGAAGTTTTTCTTTGATGATTCTATAAGTAAAGCACAAAATATTCGTCAAACCTCAAATGAATTTAACTATAAAAGTGTAGCTTACGAAAGATTTTCTTTTACTATTTTTCTATTTGCATTTGAAATATTTAGAGCAATAGGATTAGTATTAGTAGCATACAGTGATTTATCTATTGGATTAATGTTTGCGATGTTTGGTTATATTTGGTTTATTATGACACCTGTTCAAGATATTTTAACAATCCAATATGCTTACGCAAGTGCAAATGCTGCAATGAATAGAATAAATAAAATATTAGATTTAAATTGTGAAAAAAATGGAACTACACTTTTAGAAAAAGATGTGAAAAAAATTGATATTAGTATAAGAAATTTAGATTTTTCATACAAAGAAGATAAACCAACTTTAAAAGATGTTTCATTTGATATAAAAGCAGGAGAAAAAATAGCAATAATAGGAGCAAGTGGAAGTGGAAAAACTACCATTGCAAATATTATTTCTGGTTTTTATTCAAAAAATGCTGGAGATATTTTATACAATAATATAAGTATAGATATTTTAAATAGACAAAGTTTAAGAGAAAATATATTTTTAGTTCTTCAAATGCCAATACTTTTTAATAATACTTTAAAGTTTAATATCACAATGGGAAATGAGAATATAAGCAATGAAGAGATTTATGAAGCACTAAAAATCGCACAATTATATGATGTAGTTCAAAATATGAGTGATTCACTTGATACACTTGTAGGAAAACATGGTGTTAGACTAAGTGGTGGTCAAAGACAAAGATTATCAATAGCACGAATGATAATTGCAAATCCTGCTGTTGTTATTTTTGATGAGTCCACATCTGCTTTAGATGTACATACAGAAGTAAAACTATTTAGTGCTTTAGAAGAATTTTTAAAGAATAGAACCGTTATTACAATTGCACATAGATTAAGTACTGTTAAAAACGCTCAAATGATTTATGTACTAGAAGATGGAAAACTTGTTCAAAGTGGTAATCATAAAGAGCTCGAAGAGCAAGAAGGTCACTATTTGGAATTTGTTAAAAATCAGTTAATTTAATTGGTATACAATATATTTTATTAAAAAAAAGGTAATAAATGGATTCAATAAATTTAAAAAACTATTTCTTTTATTTTGCAAGTTTTGTCGTAATAATCGCAGGAATAAAGATCGCTAGTCAAGTGGTTGTAATACTATTTTTAGCTATTTTTATATCATCAATTTTTTCAACACTTTTAAAAGTTTTCCAAAAAAGACGAATTCCTAAGATTTTTTCCTATTTTATTATATTATTAATAGTAATTATTATAGGTTTGATGTTGGCTTATGTTATAAATATTTCATTAAAAGATTTTATAAGCAATTTACCTTTTTATGAAGAAAAGTTTAAAACTACAATTCTAAATTTAATTCATTATGCCCAAGATTCAGGCTTTCAAATAGATAAAGCAAAAATCATGGAAACATTAAGTTTTGGTTCATTTTTTGGATTTACAACAAATATCATAGGAAGTATTGGAAGCTTTTTATCAAAACTTTTATTAGTGGTAATTGGTGTTGCTTTTATTTTGGCTGAATCAAAATCTTTTCAAACAAAACTAAGAGTAATATTTAGAAATAATGCAAAAAAGCTTGAGCACTTCAATCTTTTTTCTTTTAATATTCAAAAATATTTTGTTGTAAAATCATTTACGAGTTTTTTAACAGGTTTTATAATCACACTTGTTCTTATGTTTTTTGGAGTTGATTACCCTATTCTTTGGGGTGTTATAGCAATGTTATTTAACTTTATTCCAGTTGTTGGTTCAATCATTGCTTCAATTCCTGCAATTTTACTTACATTTATGAATCTTGATTTAAATACAACTATTTGGGTTATTGTTCTTTATGTGGTAATAAACATATCAATAAGTAATATTTTAGAACCAAAATTAATGGGTAAAGAGTTAGGATTATCTCCTTTGATTATCTTCTTTTCTTTAATATTTTGGGGTTATATCCTAGGAATCGTGGGAATGTTTTTAGCTGTTCCAATTACTATGACTTTAAAAATAGCATTTGATTCAAATACAAGTACACATTGGTTAGGAATTTTGATGTCGGATTTATCAAGAAAAAGACAAAAAACAATAAGATAAAAAAAATGGATTTAATATAAAAATATTAAATCCATAAATTTGTAGAAATTTTTTAAATACTAAAAATGGTAAAATAAACCAGCGTAGAAACCTTTAATATCAATGTCAGAATTAAAATCACTAATATCATCTATTTTTAGTTTTTCAGCTCTATATCCAGCCGTTGCACCTAAACCAAATGTAGTTTCATAAGATACTCCACCTTTAATATCATAAAATGCACTTGAATCATAAGAGATGTAAGAGATATCACTTTCTACTGATAAACCACTAAGTGGTAATTCAAATTTTGCCTTTGCATAAAGCATAGGAACCACATAATTTAAATCTTTTGTAGATGCTGATTGAGTTGCTGAATCCATAGAAAAAGAAGCATTAAGGTATTTTGCATTTATACCAAAATCAAGATTTATCCAGTTATCTAACAATTCATAATATAAAATAAAATCTGTTTGATTTAATTTAATACTTGAATTTACAACACCTGAATATATTTTCCCATCAAAAACTTTATTTGTATTTGTTGATTGTGATTCATCAAAACTTGTATGTTGAATTTTTAAATTTGGAATAATTGGAACTGGGTGTTCAAAACTAGCCCAGATAAAATTTGTATTTTTATCTCCATATCCTAAATCTTTTTCTAAATCAATTGTGTCACCTTTATAGTTAAAATCTCCAGAAGTTTTAGCTCCCCAATAAGCAGCCCCTACTTCAAATCCAACTGTATCTGCACTTGCACTTAATGCAAAAGTTGCACAAAGAGATAATAATACTATATTTTTTTTCATATTTACTTTCCTTTTTTTATTATTTGCAATAATACTATAATGTAACTCAAAAGTTATTTATACTTATTCATCATGGTATCAATTTTTTTATTTGAAATAATTATTTGATCCAAAGATATCTCTTCATTTAATATTTGATGATAAATAGTATCAACTATTTCTTTTAAACTTATTGGTTTTGCTAACTGATTTGCAAATAAAAGCATATTTACACCTGAGTTTATTGCTAAAGTAACTGTTTGTTTTAAGTCATAATGCTTTGAAATTGCATACATTTGTAAATCATCTGTAACTAAAACACCTTCAAAACCTAATTTATATCTAAGTAGTTCTGTATTGATTTTATAAGATAAAGTTGCAGGATATGTATCATCTAATTTTTCATTAAAAACATGAGCTGTCATAATCATATCTACTTTATTATTTTTAATAAAATATCTATATGGTTCTAACTCTTTTTGAGTCCATGTTTTTGTAATATCAACAAAACCTAAGTGAGAATCACTTAAAGATGAACCATGTCCTGGAAAATGTTTTAAAACTGAAATAACATTTTGTTTTTTTAATTCATCCACAAAAATAGAAGAATATTTTATAACTTCTGCTGATGATTCTCCAAAAGAACGACCTTTTGCTACTATTACTTTGTTTTGTTTATTTATTGCTAAATCAACAACAGGAGCAAAGTCGTTATTTATTCCAGATTCTTTTAAATCTTTCGCCAATGATTTATATGAAGTTCTTGCAAAATTTTCACCTCTTAGAGCAACTTCACTGGCTTTTAAAGTATTTACAAAACCATCTTCGCTTTTTAATCTTTGAACAATTCCACCTTCTTGGTCAATTGAAATTAAAAGTTTTTGTTTAGAAATACTTTGTAATTGTGAAGTTAATACTTTTAATTGCTCTTTATTTCTAACATTTTTTCTTTTATTTTTATCATTTGGGTCTTTGTCAAATAAAATAACTCCACCTAATCCTGATTTTATATTTTTATATATCTCATCATTTGAATTTACTGTTTCACCATTAAATCCAATAATTAGCATCTTTGAAATCATTTTTTCTATATCTTGCTTTGTGTATGACTCATTTGCAAAAATATTTAGATTAAATGAAAAAACCAAAACCAGCAAAAGCAAAACTCTTTTTTGTATATTTATTTTTTCAATCACTTTTTTCTTCATCCTTAAATATATATCTTTGAGAAGAGATAACAGATAGATATCTCACAACCAATAAAAATATAATAACCCCTGATAAAATCATAAGATTAAAATTTATAGCATTTGAAAATATCGCTTCAAATGTTGCTAACTCTTCTTTATTTACCTTCACCACATTTACAATAAATTCTCTAAGTGCAAGTATTATAAAAGCATCAACAATCAAGCTTAATGTCACTCGCTGTTCTCTTATATAATTTACAACAGCCCTTACAATTTCTAAGAAAATTATAAAATAAAGCATATAAATAATAAAATCCATAAGCATATCTAGTAAAAGTGCGATTGAAAATAAAACAGCTGCTATTGTTAATTCTATGTATAGTTTTTCTGAAAAGAAACTAATTATTCTTTTTCTCATAGAGTTTCCCTTTTAATATTTTTAAATTTCTGCATTTATTTTTAGCCACTCTTTTGGTAATTCACTTATATCTTTGCTTGCAACAAAAATAATAGCAGCAATCATAGCTCTAGCACTTGAATCACCACCTGCTTTTGCATTATTTATAATCATATCTTTTAGATTGTCATATTTACTTAATAAATGAATAACTCCACTAAATCCACCTTCAATATCACATGCAGGTCCTAAATCTCTAATAGCTTTAAAACTATCTTCATTTTTTGTTGCAAGACCTTTTTGTATCATATTAGTAATTGATTTATCATATTGTTTTTCAAGTTTTAAAATAGATTCAAAAATATCTTCTTTTTCTAATACCATAATCAATAATCTTGCAAAAAAATCTGCACAATCAATAGCTTTTTGACTATTGTGAGTTGTTTTTACAAATTTTTCTACATTTTTCAAAAACTCTTCTTTTGTATTTGATACTTTTAAAAGTGGTGCAATTCTTCCAATAATTGACATATCAGTAGAGTTTGAACCACTTGGAATTAGATTATTTTCTATATTTGAAATAGTGTTTTTTGATGCTCCATCAACATAACCTGTATAGTTTTTCATCTTTTCAAACCAAAAATCTTTGTATTCATTTTCATTAAAACTATTTTTATCTTTTAAAAACTCATATAACCATAAAGTTTGGTCACCATAATGGGTGAAATCACCAGCAGTTTTTCCCTTATGCCAAAGAGCTTTAGGAGCATTTAATTTTTGCCAATCAAAACTATCATCTAAAAGTTGTGATTCATCATAAATCCAATGCATTCCTAAACAATATGAATCCACAACTAAAGCTGTTGTTACTAAATCTTTTATTTTTTCTTCAAACATTCTATTTCCTTATTTCATCCAATTTTTATAGTTTGTAAAAGCTGGAAATTGATTTTTAAACTCTTCTTTGTCAAAAGAGTAATAATATGAATCCATATAAGCACTAAGCATTTCATAATTTTTTTTCAATTCAATAAATTTTTCATCACTACCTTCTGGCATATCTGGATGAAATTTTTTTGACAATTTTAAATATTTCTTTTTTAAATCTTTTTTTGAAATTCTTGTTAATATTCCAAACATATCAACAGCCTTTTCAAACTCACTATAATCCATATATAAATCCTTTAAAACACTTTCTTATTGTACTCAAAAAGGTTTAATATCAATTTAGATAACCTTCTTTGAAATAATAATTAGTTTTAAAAAAGGTTTTAAATGGTTTATACTTTATATTATGTGCACGATCCCATGTGTTCTTGGTGTTATGCTTTTAAATCAACTTTAGATGAGTTGAAAAAACATCTCTCTTCAAATGTAAAATTAGTCTATGTTGTAGGTGGATTAGCACCACACAGTGATGAAATAATGCCAAAAGATATGCAAGAAAAAATACAAAGTATTTGGTATGAAATAGAAAAAGTCACAGGAACAAAATTTAACCACGATTTTTGGACAAAGTGCCAAGCAAGACGTTCAACATATCTAGCATGTCAAGCAACAATGCTTGCAAAAGATGAAAATAAAGAAAATGAAATGATAGATGCCATTCAAGAAGCATATTATTTAAAAGCGCAAAATCCAAGTGATGCATCAACACTTATAGAGTTAGCAAAAAATATAGGAATGGATGAAAAAAAGTTTGAAGAGGATTTAAAAGGGCAAAAAATTGAAGAGGATTTACAAAATGAACTAAATTTTAGAAGATCTTTATATGTAAAAGCCTTTCCATCTTTGATTTTAAAATACAAAAAAGAGTTATATCCAATAAACATAAAATACAATGATCATAAATCTATGCTAGAACAAATAAACGATATGGTTGAAAATAGCTATTTTTAAATCTATAAAAAAAGAAGAAGTTAAAACTTCTTCTTTTTTATTTCATAAGTGGATCACTTAATCCTAAATAATACATTCCAATAATTCCAATAATCCCCACAACAACACAATAATAAATAGTAGGAATAATAGTTTTTCGTAAAGTTTCACCTTCTTGATCAAGCAAACCAACAGTTGCAGATGCAGCAACAACATTATGAATTGCTATCATATTTCCAGCTGCTGCTCCAACAGCTTGTAAAGCCACCATAAATGCAGTTGAAATACCTAAAGCATCAGCCACACCAAACTGAAATTGACTTAACATCATATTAGATACAGTATTACTTCCTGCAATAAATGCCCCTAAAGCTCCAACAATTGGTGCAAAGAAAGGATAAATATCTCCAACACTATGTGCAACAAAATTCGCCATTGCAATTGGCATAGAATCAAATCCAGAACCATTTACGCCTGAGTTTATTAAAATTCTTACAAGTGGAATTGTAAACACAAGTACAAATCCAGCACCAATCATAACCTTTGAAGACTCACTAACTGCTTCTTGTAGTTCTTTAAATTTCATTTTATGTAAAAAATAAGTAATTAATACAACAAAAACCAAAATCCCACCTGGTAAATATAAAGGTGTCATTGAAAAATTTAATCCCTCACCTAAGATATTTTTATATGAAAATGCCCAAGAAGTTGTAAATGCTTTTGCATCAGCGCTTACTCTTGTAATTACTAAAATCAAAGCAACTAAAATATATGGAATCCATGCTTTTGTTAATGACATTGGTATTTTTGAAGTCATTGCATCAAATTTCATCTCTAATTTTGACATCCAAATTGATGGCCATTTTTCTCTTGGAGCGAAATCCCAAACTTTTTTAGGAACTAAAAAACCACTTTTAGCTGCAAGTATAACTATTGGAAGTCCAACTAATGCACCAATTAGTGATGGAAATTCAGCACCTAAAAATATACCTGTTAAAGCATAAGGAATAGTAAACGCAATTCCTGCAAAAATAGCAAAAGGTAAAATCGATAAACCTTCACTCCAAGATTTATTTTCACCAAAAAATCTAGTAAGCATAACACACATAAATAAAGGAATTAATGTTCCAGTAATTGCATGAGTAATAGCTACTTCTGAAGTAATTATTTGTAAATATGTATCCCAAGAAGAACCCGTACTTTGTAAAGTTGCACTAATTCCTGCTGAATCTAAACCTTTATTTACACCAATTAAAATAGGCGTTCCAACAGCACCAAAAGAAACAGGAGTACTTTGAACCATCATTCCTAACATAACAGCAGCCATTGCAGGAAAACCAATAGCAACAAGCAATGGAGCAGCAATAGCAGCAGGTGTTCCAAATCCTGACGCACCTTCAATAAAACACCCAAATAACCAAGCTACGATAATTGCTTGAATTCTTCTATCTGGGCTAATATTGTTAAATCCTTGTCTAATTACAACAATCGCACCTGAATGTTTTAGTGTATTTAAAAGTAAAATAGCACCAAAAATAATCCATAACACAGAAATAGTAATAAACATTCCTTCAATTGTAGAAGCTAATACTCTATTAAAAGATACTTCCCATATAAAAAATGCAACCGCAACCGTTGAAATATACACCAATGGCATCGCTTTTTTTGCCGAAACTCTAAGACCTACTAATAATATTCCAGCAAATAATATTGGTAGTACAGCAAATAAAGCTTGAAAACCTATACTCATAAAATCCTCCTATAAAAATATATTAGAAGAATAGTTAGGATGTATGATATTTTTATGATAAAAATTCCACAATGAAAAATATAGTAACAAAATATCTAATTTTTAATGATATTTTTAAAAATCTTGTTTAATTTACTTATTGTAAAACTAAGTATATAATGTCAACCATTTTAAAAAAGGGTATTTTTTATGTATAACAATACAGCTGTTTATATTTTTAATAGAGTAGTCAGATTAGCAATTATATTTTTTATTCTCTATTTAATTTTTACAAATTTTGGAACATTTTTAATGATTGTTGGATTATTTTTTGTAGTTGTTGGATTTTTAATTTATAATTTTAAGAAAAAAATGAGAGCAAATAGTTTTAGTTTTAAATTTGATAGTACAAATTTTCAAAATGGACAAAATTTTAATTTTAATGACTTTAAAAATTTCAATCAAAGAGATTTTCAAGGTTTTGCAAATGCTCCAAGATTTGATGAAGTACAAAAAGCAAAAGATTTTTTTGGATTTACACAAACGCCAACAAAAGAAGAAATTAAAAAAAGATATAAAGAATTAGCAAGAAAATATCATCCAGATATAAATAATGGAGATGATGTAAAAATGAAAGAATTAAACCATTTTAGAGATGTTTTAATGAAAACCGTAGAGTAATATTAGATTTTAAAAAAATTAAAATAGATATTTATTCTTTATATTATATACTTCCATACCCAAACAAAGGAAACTCTTGAATATAGATATGACAAAAGTAGCAAATGTAATTTTATATATGTTGCACAAACAAGTAAAAAACTTAAATGATAAAAAAGTGGCGATATTACTTTTTTTGATTGATTTTAATCATTTAAAATATTGTGGTAATAAAATATTTAATGATACTTATATAAAAGGTTCAAGACATCCTGAACCTGTAATTGTTAGCGAACTTTTTGATATCGTTGCAAACGAAGAAGATTTAGAAGAAGAAGATGAAAGAATCTATTTAATGCAAGAATTACTTGATTATTTAGATATTGAAATTGTTGAAAAAGAAAAATTCATTGAATTAAATTTCATTAAAATGGAAGAAGAATTTGATGAATCTATATTTAGTAAAGATGAAATGAAAACTATTCATAAAATTGTAAGTGAATATTTAAACACAAGTACAAGAAATCTTGCAAATGATTGTTTTAAAATAGAAGAAGTAAGAGCTACAAAAAATGGTGAAGTTATTATTTAACTTCAAGATTCTTACTATTTAAATAAACTAAAACAATTTAATTGTTTTAGTTTATTTCTTACAATCTTCAAAATAATTTATTATTTCCGCAAAAGTTCCTCTAAATAGAATTCTTTCTTTATTTTTTTCAAGTTGATAATCATACATAGGATCATAATACTCATTTAATAAATAAGATATCCAATCTTTATAAGCATCTAAATTTCCACTATTAGTCTGAATATTAACAGCATTTTGAAATAATTCACATACT
>JAGOIF010000038.1:14263-18367 GCA_017995775.1 Aliarcobacter sp. | reverse complement strand
GTTTTTGCAGATGTAAACAAAAGACATATTTCTCTTGCTTTTACTTTAGTTGCAATTTTAATTATACAAACAATGTTTTTTTTAAGTGTTGCAAATATCATAACTATTGATACTCATTCTATTTTGATTTTATCACTTGGGGCGTTTATAGTTTTGATTTTATTAGCTCTAAGAAGAATAAATATGGAAGCAATAAATGAATTATTGGAACAAGAAAATATTGATGAAACATTTTATTCAAGACCACCTAGATACAACCTTGCAATTTTTTGTGTAATTTTTTACACAGCAGTTGAGTTTTTATATCCAAACAACTCTATTTTAGCCTATTTAGCACTTGCTTGTATGGCTTCAATTTTAGGAATATTAAATGATTTTGTTTTAAAAGATAACAATATTTTACTTAAACCTTTTATCATTTATTTAATGAGTATTGTGGTTATGACAGCGCTTGGTTATGGTTTTTTAGGTTTTGATTATTTAAATGAAAAAATAAATGCTCTAAATCATTTTAGACATTTTTTAACAACGGGAACTTTTGGTTTAGTATTTTTTATAGTTATGATAATTATTTCAACAATTCATACAGGAAGAAAAATATTTACAAATAATTGGCTTCATCTTGGAGTTTTTCTAATAATTATCTCAACATTTATTAGAAGTTTTATTCCATTTTATGAAGAGTATACAATACCAGCTTACATAATTTCTTCAATTCTTTGGAGTATTCCATTTATTATTTACATGAAAATTTTTTACCCATTTTTACTAAGCTCTCGAGCTGATGGAATAAAAGGTTAATTTAAAAAAGGAGTTTTATTTTGAAAAAAATATTTTTAATTTGTTTTGTTTTTTTATTCTCACTTTTTGCAAAAGATGAAAATAAAATAGTAGTTGCAGGTCCATTTGCAACAGTTTCTCATCCTATTATGCATATGATACAAACCGATGCATTAAAAGATTTAGGTAAAAAAGTTGAGTTTATATTATGGAAAAACCCAGATGAACTAAGAGCTTTAATACTAAAAGGCGATGTGGATTTTATTGCACTTCCTACAAATGTTGCAGCAACTTTATATAACAAAGAAGTTGATATAAAACTTCTAAATGTTTCTGTTTGGGGAATTTTAGGAATGATAAGCCGTGATCCAAATCTAAAAACACTAAAAGATTTTAAAGATAAAGAAATCGCTGTTCCATTTAGAGCTGATATGCCTGATATTGTTTTTCAAGAACTTGCTAAAAAAAGTGGACTTGACCCTAAAAAAGATTTCAAAATCCAATATGTTGCAAGTCCAGTTGATGCTATGCAAATGCTAATTTTAAGAAGAGTTGACCATGCACTTTTAGCAGAACCTGCCATTTCAATTGCTTTACGAAAAACAAAATCTTTTCCAATAAGTGTAGTTGCACCTGATTTATACAGAAGTGTAGATTTACAAAAAGAGTGGGGAGAATTATTTCAAACTAAAGCAAAAATACCACAAGCAGGAATTGCTTATTTAGGAGATACAAAAGGAAAAGAAAAACTAATAAATAGATTTTTAGCAGAATACGAAAAATCACTTAACTGGTATAAACAAAACCCTAAAGAAGCGGCTGCTTTAGTTGTAAAAACTCTTCCAATGTTGGAAGAGTTAGGACTTGCTGATTCAATTGAACATGTTTCTTTTGAAAGTATAAAAGCAATTGAAGCAAAAGAGGATTTGGAGTTTTTCTTTAATATTTTAGAAAAAAGTGAAGCAAAATCAATAGGTGGGAAAATTCCCGATTTAAATTTATATTACAAATAAGGAAAAGAAATGAAAAAATTAGTCTTGCTTTCAACAATCACGAGTTTTGTTTTAATTCAAAATAGTTTCGCAAATACGGCTTTAGAAGATGTTACTGTAACAACTGCCACAAAAACTGAAAAAAATATAGACGGGGTGAGTGCTTCTGTTATTGTTATAACACAAAAAGATATTGAAAAAATTTCAGCATCAACTCTAAAAGATGTATTTGAAAAAATTCCATCAATAAATGCCCAATTTGGAAGATTTCCACACCCAAGTTCAGCTTCAAAAGCTTCTGTTTCAATAAGAGGTGCGGGAGCAAATGGAACACTGATTTTAATTGATGGGAAAAGATTATCAGGAGAAACTGAAGGTCCTTATGAATTAAATAGAATTCCTGCATCTATGATTGAGCGAATTGAAATAGTAAAAGGTTCTATGTCTACGCTTTATGGTTCAGATGCAATTGGTGGAGTAATAAACATAATTACTAAAAAAGTTGATAAAAACAGCTCAACTCTTGATGTAAAATATGGACAAAATGGTCATGGTGAAGCAAAAGAAAAAAATGTAAACTTCACAACATCGGGAACAAAAGAAGATATAAAATATAAACTTTTTGGCTCAATCATTGATACAAGTTCATATTCAAAAAATAAAAGTTATACACAAGTTGCCACAAATCCAACAACGGGTGCAGTATTAGTAGCAAATCCACAAAATAATATTAGTGGAACAAACAAAGTAACATTTAGTGATGATGCAAATGTAAAAAATGTAGGAACTAGAATTGAAAAAAATCTAAATGATAATGTATCTTTAGGTTTTGATTTAAATTATTTAGACGAAAATAGAGAAGGAACTTATATAGGAAGTGCTGCTTTTTCTGGTGGTGGATTAATCAAAAACACACCTGTAAATTCAGAAGATAATAATAGAAGATTTGATGTTTCAAGTGATTTAAAATATCAAATAAATGATGATTTATCAGGACAAACTAAAGTTTACCGTTCATACTATAAAAAAAGAAATGAAACTACACCTATAAATTTTGCGGGTCCAGTTAATACAAAATTCAGTGCAAATGTAACAATTGATACTATTGAATCAAATTTAACTTATGTTTTAAATGATTCAAATATTATTACAACAGGTCTTGAATTTAGAGAAGAAACAAGAGATTCAAGTGCTATAAATCCAATTGCAAGTTCAAGTGATTTTATTACTAAAAAAGTACAGTATAAATCACTTTTTATTCAAGATGAAATAGCACTAACAAATAGTTTAAATGCAACTATGGGTGCTAGATATGACAAGATTTCAAACGCCGATAATAAAGCAACTATTCAAATAGGACTTGTACAAAAACTAACAGAAAACACAAATCTTAGAGCAAATTATGCACAAGGATATAGAGCTCCTGATATTGCAGAATTATATGTGGTTTCACCATCATACAAAGATGGAAAAAGATTTGGTTCAGATGTTATTTTTGGACCTAAAACAAGTGCTTATGAATTAAAACCTGAACAATCACAAACTTTTGAAATAGCACTATCGAATAGAATGGATAAACTTTTCTCAGAAATTGTTTTATTTAACACAAAAATAGATGATAAAATCGAGCTTGTATCTTATGGTTCTGGAAATGCAAAATATTATACTTCTGAAAATTTAGATAAAGTTGATATAAAAGGTGTTGAGTTAAATCTTGATTACACACTTAATGATAATGCTGATTTGAATTTCAATCTAACATATCTTGATACAGAGGATAAAAGTACAAATAAGGAGTTGATATTTACACCTGATTTATCTGCATCTTTGGGATTTAATTACAAAATTCTATCAAATGTTGCAACAAATTTATCACTTAGATATTTAGGTGAACAATACTCAGATACTCAAAATACGGCAACAACAGATGATTATACACTTGTTGATGTTGGAGTAAAATATGATGTAAATAAAACTTTGACTTTATATACAGGAATTGATAATATTTTTGATACAAAAATTGAAGAAGAACTAGGAACAAATGTAGGTGCTTATTATTTTGCAGGTGCTAGAATTAATTTCTAATTATTAAAAAGAAGAATCAAATAAAACGATTCTTCTTTTTCTTAGCTTTTTTAGTTTTCTTTAGAGTTTTTTACAAGATTTACATACCAATCTTCATGCATATATTCAAGTTCTAAATCTTTTAGAACAATTTCCAGTTCATCATTTCTCATGTTTAATTCATCTATTTTTTCATCAGGAATAAACAAAACTTCCACACAATAATCAAATAATTGTTCTTCACAAATAAACTCATCATCCATTCCCC
>JAGOIF010000038.1:0-14163 GCA_017995775.1 Aliarcobacter sp. | reverse complement strand
AAATTTCTTGTCCAAGAGTAAGTGGAGTTGCATCTTGAAGATGTGTTCTTCCTATTTTTACAATATGTTCAAACTCTTTTGATTTATTTTCAAAAGTTGTTTTTAACACATTAATTCTTGATTAATATCATTGTTAATATCCACCAACTTGCTATATTTCCTACAAATAAAAAAGGAATATACAATCATGGATAATTTAAAAGATAATATAAATAATTTTCCCCAAGGTCACCCTGTAAGAGTTTATCTTGAAGAAAATATACTAATAAAACAACTTTTTGAAGAAATTTTTAGAGTTGATGTAAATACTGACTTTCAACTATTTTTCAATCTTTTTAACCAATTAGCTCAAGTTGAAAAACACTTTGCAAGAAAGGAAAATCAACTTTTCCCTTATCTTGAAAAATATGGTTGGACAAATCCTAGTCAAGGAATGTGGGCTTTTCATGACCAAATTAGAGCTGAGATAAAAGTTGTAAGAAAAACAATTGAAGATAGACAATTTGATAATATTTTAGATGACTTAATTGTTGTTTTTAACAGCCTTTCTCAACTAATACTTGTTGAAGAAAATAGACTTTTACCAAGAGCTTTAGATTTATTAAATGAAGATGATTGGAAAGAGATGTATGAAGGTGATCGTGAAATTGGTTGGATGTTTGCAACACCACCTATTAGATATCCTGAGATAAAAGAGGAAGAATATATTCACCCTAGTTTAGATACTAAAAAAAGAGAATTATCTTTTTCTCTTGAAGATAGAACTCACTTTGATGAGGGATATTTGACTATGGAGCAAGTTAATTTTATATTTAAATTCTTGCCTATTGATATTACTTATGTTGATGAAAATGACAAAGTTGTATTTTATAACAGAGGTGATGAGCGAGTATTCCCAAGAAGTGCTGGAATTATAGGAAGAGAGGTTAAGTTTTGCCATCCACCTAAAAGTGTTGATCAAGTTTTAAAAATACTTGAAGAGTTTAAAGCAGGACGTCAAGATACAGCTGAGTTTTGGATTCAATTTAAAGGCAAATTTATTCATATTAGATATTTTGCAATTAGAGATGATGCAAAAAACTACAAAGGTGTAATTGAAATGTCACAAGATGTAAGTGATATTAGAGCTTTAGAAGGTGAGCAACGATTATTAGATTGGAAGTAATTTGTAATAGCTTAGAAGATGAGACTCATCTTCTAGGACTTCATATGATTATTTTAAAATCTATTTTTTATTTAGCAAGTTTTTCTTCGAGATTTGTTTTTCCACATTTAGGACATGGATTTCCTGGGTTTGAGTAACATGCATAACAAAATCTTGTATCACATCCCTCGCAGGTATATTTACAATGTTTACACACAAAAGTTCTTGGACGAACGACTTTCTTTTTTTCTTTACTTTTAAATAACCAATCAAACATGGCACTTCCTTTGAGTTTCACTTAAAGGAAGTATATTTGATAAAATTTATCTAAACAATGATTTATATCAAAACTATTTTTTATAATCTTATATTTCTTTGTAAATAACTTATCATATCTTTATTTATTAAAACTAAAGTACCTTGTTCTTGTCTTTTTGAAATATTATATTTATTTAAATGATTAATATAGCTTTCTATTTTTTCTGTAAGTTTTCTATCATTTACTAATAAAATAATCTTTGCTGATGTTCTTTTTATTTCTCTTAGTTGTTCTTCTACATTTG
This sequence comes from Aliarcobacter sp., assembly GCA_017995775.1. Lineage (GTDB taxonomy): Bacteria > Campylobacterota > Campylobacteria > Campylobacterales > Arcobacteraceae > Aliarcobacter. The sequence goes on along the minus strand of JAGOIF010000038.1, from coordinate 12,456 downwards.
AAGATTCTATAAATAAGATATCTTCTGTTAACTTAGAAAATAGTTCTAATTTTGTATTTCTAAGCCATTTGCCTTGTTCAGCTTTACTATTAATTTTTGTAGAGATTAATGTATCAACCAACTTTGTAGCGACTGCTCCAACAAGGGCACTTTTTGCAACGGAAGTAAATAATGTAATATTTAACATAATAATCCTTTTGATTTTGAAAATTATATGTTCAATTAACTTAATTTAATATTTAAATTGATTCTAAGTATCATTAATAAAATATTAAGTTCTCTAAAAGTATCATTCTGATAATAATTATTAAGGTCAATAATGAAAACAATCACTTTTTCTAAAAAAAATACCCAAAAATCTCTACATGAAAAGAATTTAAATATTCACAAGAATTTATGGAAAGTATATTCTCTTTTCCTATTTATAGGACTTTCTTTTGTTTTGATACAAGGACTAAACTAATGTATAAAAAATATGATATACAGTTTGATGCTTTTTTAAAAAACTTTAAAAACCATATTACAAAGCTAAAATTAAAAAATTCTATTCAAAAAGACTATATTTTAAAAGTACTATATTTTTCTAAAGAGCACTTAAGTGCTGAAGAAATAACTCAAAAGATAAAAGAAACTTATAATATTGATATAGGAATTGCAACAGTTTACAGAGCAATGAAATTTTTTGAAGAGTTAAATATCGTTACTTGTTTAGATGCCCTTGAAAGTTCAAAACTCTATGAGTTAAATATATCTTTGCACCATGATCATTTAATTTGTACAGCATGTAGAAAAATTATCGAATTTACAGATGATTTAATAGAAGAAAAACAAATTAAAATAGCTAAAAATAACAATTTTATTTTAAAAGATCATGTAATGACAATTTATGGAATTTGTGAAAACTGTCAATAATTCTTTCTTATTATAATCTTCTTCTTATTGATAATGAGTCTGAATCTATAATAAGTCTTATTTAATTCTAGTTATATAAAAATCTACAAAAGGAAAATGATTTGATAAGCACAGATGAAATTATAAATATAGCAAAGTTTTTTTCAATTATCGCACATACTCCTGGAAGATTAAGAGTTAGGGTAAACCCTAAAATCAAGGATTCAAGTGGAAATATTTCTTTAAGTGATATTGAAAATCTACCAAAAAAAATTGATGGAATAAATGAGATTAAAATCAATAAAATCATTGCATCAGTTACGATTACTTATAACCCAAAAATATTTGAACCAAAAATTTGGGAAGATTTAGTTAATCAAAAAAATTTAGATGAGATATCTATTTTAATAAATAATCTAGCAAAGGAGGTAATTTAGTTGGAAATAAATCAAGAAATAAATATTGATGAAGCCCTATTAATTTCACAAAGAGTTGATATAAATAGCCCTATTCCTATCATTTCACAAATTCTAAGAATTGCTGTTTATGATGAGTTTAAAGCTTATGAAACATACAGCAAAATTATAGAAAAATTTGGATTAGTACAGCCTTTTACAAATATTAAAGAAGCAGAAGCAGTTCACTATGGAGCACTTATTCTCTTAATGGAAAAATATCAAATAGAAGTTCCTATAAATAATTGGTATTCTAAAATAGAAGTTCCAAATACTTTAATAGAGTGTTGTGAAATGGGAGTTGCAGGTGAAATAAATAATATCGCTATGTATAACAACCTACTTTCACATACCCTTGAAGATGATATAAAAGATGTACTTTTTAGACTTCAAGCTGCGTCTTTTAATAATCATTTACCGACTTTTAGAAATTGTGTTTTGGCACATTATAATAATGCAAACTCTACAAATAATACAAGCATAAATCAAGAAAATATCATGGAAAAACTTGGGGAATATCAAGTTTTAATGGATGATATTATGAGTGGAAATATAGATGAAAATTCAATTTCAAAAATATTCTCAAAACTTAACTTAACAATGGCAAGTGGAGCTGTATTTGGTGGTGCAATTATTGCACTTTTAAATAACTATATGTCAAAAAATAATTTAAATGAACAGGAGTAACAAATGGCATTACCATTCATATTAGGAATAGCAGTTGGAGTTGGTGCTGTAATCGCGTTTAACAAATCAGATAAATTAAAAGAAAAAACATCTGAATTTTTTGATAAATCAAAAGAGCTTGCTGATGAAACTTTGGAAAAAACTAAAAAAAATGTAAATGAACTAAAAGATAAATTATGTTCACAAAAACAGTCTCTTCAAAGTGAAATTAAAGAAGAAATTGAAGAATTAAAAGAAGATTTACAAGAAAAGATGAAGGATTAATATGAAAGAAATTGTTATAGATACAGGAACTCCAAGAAATGTTTTAGGTCATGTAATAAGTGGCGCTGTTGCATCTGCTGTTGTAAGTGGTGCAATTAATTATAAAAAAGCTCAAAACAAACAAATAACTAAAAGTGATGCAATAAAAGATACTATTAAAAGAACTTCACAAGGAGCAATTGCTACAGGAACGGCAATTGCTACTGCTAATTATATTGGTCAAAAAGGTGGATTATTTAAAGCTTTTACAGCTTTAAGTGTTGGAATGATGGGGATTTATGCTCTTGAAATTATTGAAGAAAAACTTGATCAAAAATATTTGACAAATGAAAATTGCAAAATTGAGGATGAAATTTATGAATAATCATCAAAATTCACAAAACAATCAATATGATATAAATATTGAAAGTACAAGAGCAAAAAATGTACAAAGAGGTGTTAATATAAATCAAAACCCATATATTAATCAAAATGTTAATCAAAATATCAACCAAACACCTATGATCCCAGTTCAAACTGGATTTAATAGTGGCGATTTTATAAAAGGAGCTTTAATAGGAGCTCTTGCAACATATTTGCTTACAAATAAAGGTGCGCAAGAAGCTATTATGAAAACTGTTGGAAAAGGAAGTGAGCTTTTTTCAGCTGGAATTGAAGAGCTTAAAGAGAGATATGAAGATGCAAAAGCTCAAATGCAAGCAAATCAAGAACATTAAGAAAAATATTTATGAAAAATAATTTTATAAAAGTACATGAAACTGCTTCAAGAATTAGGTATAAATATTTTTTATTAAAAGAGAAATTTATTGATGAAAATATTTTACAAACTTATCTTGAGAAAGTAGAAGGTGTTTTAAGTGTACGAATTAATAAAAAAGCATTTTCTATAATTTTTGAAGTTGAAGAAAATATAACAGATAAACTAGAAAATATTTTAAATACACTTACTTTAGATGAATTATTAGAAAATTGTGATTCACAAGCTGTTTGCGTATCGTGTGTAAGTAGTGAAGAACCTTCTTTATCTGGAACAATAAGAGCTTCAAGTGCTTTAATATCTGAAAGATTTATTACAAATGATTTATTAAAAGCAGGAGTTACAACGGCTGCTTGTTTACCTTTATTAGTTGATGGTTCAAAAGAACTTTTAAAAGAAGGTCTAACTTCGAAGGTTCTTGAAAGTGCAGCTGTTGCTATATCTATTTACAGAAAAGATTATCTTGCTGCAAACTCTACAAATGCAATGATTGAACTTGGTGAATATATTGAAGAAACAACTGTTCATAAAAGTGATGATTTATTAAAAGAGTTATCAAAACCAAATGTTGAAGAAGCTTGGGTTGAAAAAATTATTGATGGAAAAACAACTGAAATTTTAGTAAAAACAGAAACTATTAAAGTTGGTGATATTGTTATTGTAGGAACAGGAAATACTATTGCTGTTGATGGTCATATTATTGATGGAGCAGGAAGCGTAAATCAAGTTTCAATGACAGGGGAAGCTGAACCTATTATCAAATCACGAGGTGATAGAGTAATTTCTGGAACAATTGTTGAAGAAGGAAGATTTAGAATTTGGGCTGAACATGTGGGCGCTGATACAGCAACTCAAAGAATCAAACACTACATTGAAAACTCTTTAAATGAAAAATCATCTGTTCAATTAAAAGCAAATCGGCTTGCTGATAAATTAGTTCCTGTAACCTTAGGACTTGCTGGTGTTTCTTATATTTTTGCAAAAGATTTTGAAAGGGTTGCTTCTATTTTACAAGCAGATTATTCTTGTGCTTTAAAACTTGCAACTCCTGTTGCTTTTAAATCTACTATTTCAAAAGCTGGTCATAATGGAATTATGATTAAAGGTGCTAAATCTATTGAAGCTTTAAGTAGTGCTGATACTTTTATCTTTGATAAAACTGGAACTTTAACTTATGGAGAACTTGAAGTTATTTCAGTTGAGTCATATAATGAAAAATGGAGCGAAGAAGAGCTTTTAAATCTAACAGCATCAACGGAAGAGCACTATTTTCATCCTGTTGCAGAAGCTGTTGTAAAAGCTGCAAAACAAAGAGGTTTTGTACATATGCACCATGAAGAAGTAGAGTTTATCGTTGCACATGGAGTAAAAACAGAAGTTCATGGAAAATCTGTAATTATAGGAAGTCGACACTTTTTAGAAGATGATGAAAAGATTGATTTTTCACAACATAAAATCGAAATTGAAAATTCATTAAAAGATGGGAAAACGCTACTTTATATAGGATACGATGGAAAACTTTTAGGAACAATTGGTTTAGCTGATGAACTAAGAGCAAATGCAAAAGAATCTATTTTGAAATTACGAAAACTAGGTGTTAAAAATATCATCATGTTAACAGGTGATGTGAAAGAAAAAGCTCACAGAATCGCAAATGAATTAGGCATAGATGAAGTAAGAGCTGAACTTTTACCAAAAGATAAAGCAAATATCGTAAGAGAACTTATGGATCAAGGTAAAAAAGTTGCATTCATTGGAGATGGTATAAATGACGCACCAGCATTAATTTCAGCACATGTTGGAATTTCAATGAGCAAAGGTGCTGATATTGCAAAAGCAACAGCTGATATTAGCTTATTAAAAGATGATATTTCTTGTGTTGTTGAAGCAAAAGAGTATGCAAATAAAACAATGAGTTTAATAAATACAAACTTTAATGCAACAGTTGGTATTAACTCAGGAATCTTAGCAGGTGCTACATTTGGACTATTTTCTCCCATTGTAACAGCTGTTTTACATAATGGGACAACAATTGGTTTATTGTTAAATTCAATAAAAGGTGTTAAGCTAAAGTAATATGATAATAGTTATCAGTTTTATTTAAGATTTACTTAGATAGAATTTTGATAATTATTATCAAAAGGAAATATCATGCCTATATTATTACCATTAGCAACTGCACTAACAGCATTTTTAACATTAAAAACAGTAAATAAAACTATTAAAACAATGGAAAAAAGAAAAAAAAGGAAACAAAGAGATGCCGATTGATTTAGAACTTCAAAAAGAAGCTGCAAAAATAGGAATGACTGCAACACTTGGTGCAACTGTAGTTACTTCAATGTTTATGAAAAACAAAATTGCTAAAAATGTTCATGTAATTGCAGGGGTTGCATTCTGTGGATTTGCATTATGGCACCACACTTTATATCAAGCAAAAAAATCTAAAAATAAAACTTTACAAACTACAAAAGAAGAAGCTCTTAATACAAATTAATCCCTCTAAATTCAAGATAATTTAAGTTTCCTTATATTATGATAACGATTATCAATATAAGGAACTAGAATGTCAAACAATCATCTACTAGACAAAAATTTATTTACCACACTTTGCTTTTCACTAATAAATGAAAATAAATGGGACACTCTTCTTGAATTTTTTGCATCAAAAATCATAGATATAAATATAAAAGATCATAGTGGTAGAAATACCTTATATTGGGCTATTCAAAAAAATAAAATTGAGGTAATTCAAAGATTAATTTCTTTAAATATTAACACAAAAGAAGTCTCTCCTAATCTATCAGCCATAAACTATGCGGTTCATCAAGACAATGTAAAAGTAATAAAATGTTTAAAAAACTGCGGTATAGATATGAATGAAATCGATGATATAAACTCAACTCCTCTTATTTATGCAATTTTATGTAATAAATCAAATTGTATAAACTACCTTTTAAATAATGGCGCAAATATTCATCATGAAGATTTTTTAGGAAATAGTGCTTTTAGTTTAAGCAATGATTTGAAGATAACTAATTTAATAGATAAATTAAAAGAATTTGATAATAAATAGGAATCTTAAAAAAGATTCCTATTTAAAAACCCTACTCATACCTCAGCGCATCAATAGGATTTAATCTTGCTGCTTTTCTTGCAGGGAAATATCCAAAAACAACTCCAATTAAAGTTGAGAATACAAATGAAATCAGAATTATATTTTGATTGATAATAAAAGGTAATTCCATAAAAGAAACTCCCATATATCCAATACTAAGTCCAAAAAGTATTCCTATTATTCCTCCAAGTGTTGATAAAACTACAGCTTCTACTAAAAATTGAAGTAAAACTTCACCTTCCATAGCTCCAATAGCTAGTCTTATTCCTATTTCTTTTGTTCGTTCCGTTACAGATACAAGCATTATATTCATAATTCCAATTCCACCAACAAGAAGTGAAATGGCTGCGATTGAGCCTAAAAGATAAGTCAATGTTTTTGTAGTTGAAGTCATGGTTGAAAGGAGATCTTGTGTATCTCTTATATGAAAGTTATCTGTTTCTCCTACTTTTATATTTCTTCTTTCTTGCATAAGTGTTGTAATATCTTTTTTTGCTTTTTCAATATTATCACTATTATCTATTGAAATTAAAATAGAACTAACATCTTTATCACCTTTTATTTTACGCTGTAACATACTTAAGGGAACAATTACTATTTCATCTTGATCTGTTCCAAAAGTTGATGCTCCTTTTGATTGTAAAACTCCAATAACTGTACAAGAAAAGTTTTTTAGTCTAATTTTTTCATCCAGTGGATTCTCATCATCAAAAAGTTGTTTTACAATTGTAGTTCCAAGTATACAAGAAGCTTTTCCGCTATCAAGTTCACTTTCATCAAAAACTCTTCCACTTGTTAATTCCCAATCACGAATTATAAAATAGTCATTGTTTGTTCCAATTATTCTTGAAGAATAACTTTTATTTGAGTAAATTAGATTTACAGTTGAACTGTTTTCTGCTGCAACTGCTTTTACGTTTTCAACTTCATTTTTAACTGCTGTTATATCTTCAACTTTAAAAGCTTTTGAGCTATTATCAGTTCTTGGTGGTCCCTTTCTTTCTTGCCCTACTCGTAAAGTTAGCATATTTGTTCCAAGTTTAGTGATGCTTTCTTGCACATTAGCAGTTGTTCCATCTCCTATCATAACCATTGCAATTACAGATGCAACTCCTATTACGATTCCAAGAACTGTTAATATTGATCGTAAGATATTTCTTCTTATTTCTTTTAAGGCTATAAAAAGTGCATTACTTAACATTATTTAAATCCTTTTTTCAAACTATCTTCGATATGTCCATCTCTAAAATATATAGTTCTACTAGCATATGAAGCCATTTCTTCTTCGTGAGTTACCATTATAATAGTGATATTTGATTCTTTATTTAATTGTTTTAATAAATCCATAATCTCTAAACTTTTAATACTATCAAGATTCCCCGTTGGCTCATCTGCTAGGATTATCAAAGGATTTGTTACCAATGCCCTAGCAATTGCAACACGTTGCTGCTGTCCTCCTGAAAGTTGTGAAGGGGCATTATGTGCAACACTTTCAAGGCCTACTTTTCTTAAAGCATTCATTGCTAATTCTTTTCTTTGTTTTGCTGGAATTCTTCTATAAATTAAAGGTAATTCTACATTTTCTAAAGCACTTGTTCTTCCAAGAAGATTAAATCCTTGAAAAACAAATCCTATATAGTTTTTTCGTATAAGTGCTAACTGATTTCTATTTAATTTTTCAACATTAATACCATTAAATAAATACTCTCCACTACTTGGATTATCTAAACATCCAATAATATTCATAGATGTTGATTTTCCACTTCCACTTGCACCCATAATAGCAATAAATTCACCCTCATTTATAGAAAAATTTACTTCATTTAAAGCATAAGTTTTAGCTTCATCTTTTCCATAGGTTTTAACAATATTCTTAAATTCAATTATTGTTTTTTCTTCACTCATTGCCACTTCTTTGTGAAACTATTATCTCATCATCGATTTTTAAATCACGTGATTCAACGCTTGTAAATTTCCCATCACTTTCTAAAATTTTTACTCTAACTTTTTTAGGTTCTTTATTTTCTAAAATCCAAACCTCTTTAAATTCACTTTTATTAATATTTTTAGGTTCTCCAGATTTTCGTGGCGCTCTTGCACCTACTAAATTATTCATTCCTGAATTTTGTTTTGCTTGTGGCTCTTGTATTAAAGGTTTAAATCTTAATGCTGTATTTGGTATTAATATATTATCTTTTGACTCTTTTGTAATAATCTTCGCACTCGCTGTCATTCCAGGTCTTAAAAGTAATCTTTCATTATTCACTCCAACTACTGTTTCATAAGTAATAACTCCATTTACTTCAACAGGGTTATATCTTACTTGTTTGATTTTTCCTTTAAAAATTTCATTTGGATGGGCATCAACATTAAATGTAACATCTAAATCTTTTTTAATATCAGCCACATCAGCTTCATCAATACTTACAATTAAATCCATATTTGTTAAATCTTTTGCTAAAGTAAATAGCTTTGGAGCTGACATTGTTGCTGCTAAAGTTTGTCCAACTTCAACTTCTCTATTTAATACAATTCCATTTATTGATGATTTTACAACTGCTTTTTCAAGATTTTGTTGATCTGTTTTTAAATTCGATTGGGCTTGTAAAACTTTTGCTTTTGCACTATCATAACTAGCAAGTGAACTTTCATATGCAAATCTAACTTCATCAACTTCATTTTTTGATGGATATTTTTTATTTGATTGGTTGTACATTTTTAAAGTTCTATCAAGATTTAGTTTTTTATTGTTTACATTTACTAAACTCTCTTGTTGATTTGCCTTTGCAATTATTAATGAAGCACTAGAACTATCAACTTGTGATTGCAATTTTCTTGTATCTAATACTGCTAAAACTTGTCCAACAGTAACCTCATCATTAAAATCCACATAAATCTCTTTTATTGTTCCTGAAACTTCTATTCCTATTTCAACACTATTTGTAGGTTTTAAATTTCCTGTTGCGTTTACTACAACTTCTAAATCACCCTTTTTTATCTTTTGGGTATTGTATGAAATTTGTTGTTTTTTATTTGTACTGTTTTTATCAAAATAGTAATATGCAACACCACTTGCTAGAAGTAAAATCAAAGCAAATATATAATATTTCTTATTTGAACTTTTATTTGAATAATTATTCAATTCATTTTGTAAATTTGTATTCATTAAATATTAACCTTAGTTTTAAAATATAGTTTTGAGTATTGAAGTTTTTTATTTATATCATTTACTATTAAATCAAATTCATTGATTTTTCTAGTATTTTGCAAAATCTCTAAATCATAATCAGATGTCATTCCAGCATCGTTTGAACTTTTATTTACCATTATTAATTCTTCATATAATTTTAGATTATTATTTATAGTTTTTTCATAGTTTTCATATGTATCAATAAAAGTTAAAATCTGTTCATACTCATACTCAAGTTCATTTTGCATATCATTGATATTTACTTTTTGTTTTAATACTTCTAGTTTAGATTTTTGAAGCTTCGCATCTTTTGTAATATCGAAAATTGGCATTGAAAGATTTAAACCAATACTTCCATTTGTTCTATAATCGTCATTTTCATTATTTAAATAATTCACACCTGAACTTAGAGCTACTTTTGGTAAATATGAACTTTTTAGCTGTTTATATGATGTATTTAAAATTTGTACTTTTGAGTTTTCATATTTTATATTTAGATTATCTTTTAGAAATTTTTCTTTATCAATTATATTAAAATCAATAATTTTTATCTCATCTGCACTTAGATCTGTGTATTTTGATAATTCATATTTTTTTTCTTTTAATGAGTTTTTTAGTGAAATATTCTCTTTTTCTTGATTATTCTTAGACATAATTGCATTATTCAAATCAATAATATCAGCTTTTCCTGCTTCATACTGGATTCTTTTTAATATAAGTTCAATATCTTTATTTTTTAAATAATAATCACTTTGTTCTATTTGAAGATTTAATTTTTTGATATTTAAAAGTGTTTCGTATATGGTTTGCAAAATCAAAACGTTGTCATTTTCCCAAGCTATCAAACTTGAATTTAACTGCTCTTTTGCATATTGAATACTTTGTTCAATTCCACCTGATTCAAAAATACTTTGTGAAAAACTAAGCCCTACACTTCTACTCATATCTGAACTTTGATTATCTGTAAAATCACGACTTTTACCTAAACTTGATTTTAAATCAATTGTTCCGATCCACTCATTTTTATCAGCTTCATATTTTTCTTGAATTACTTTTTTTTCTATTTGTCTTAACTCTTTTTTATCATTTTGTAATATTTCCAATTCATTTGCAAATATTATAGAAGACAAAACAAGAGAAAGAATAATAACTCTACTCAAAAATACTCCTTTTTTTATTTGAATTATAATCAATCTTATTTAATGAAATTTTAACACAATATTAATTTTTTCTAATTTAGATAATCATTATTATTAATATTTGCAACTAAGTTGCACTTAAAGATACTTTTTATATTATTACCTAACGCAACTAAGTTGCAATAAAAGGAAACATATATAATGAAAAAAAAATATTTAACTCTAGGTATATTTTTACCCTATTACGTACTTGCACAAAATCTAACTATTTTAGAAGAGATCCCTGTAATTACCCAAGGTGAAAAAAGAAGCAACTCCCTTAACATTGATTTACAAAAAGAAGAGCAACATCAATCAAACTCTTTTTTAGACTTATTTAAAAAAGAATCTTCCATGGAAGTTGGAGGTGGTTCTGTTAATGTTCAAAGATTATACATAAGAGGAATTGAAAGTACGAATCTTAATATCACTTTAGATGGCGCAAAACAAGGTAAAAATGTATTTCAACATAAAGCTAATGTACTTGGATTTAATCCTGATTTATTAAAAGTTATTGATGTAAAAACTGCAAGTGATGCATCAAACGGTTCTGCTTTAGGTGGCTCAATTATTATGAATACAAAAGATGCGCAAGATTTTGTAAATGGTGATAAAACAAAAGGAGCTATTTTTAAAGCTGGCTATCATACAAACACAAATACAAAACTAGGAAGCATAACAGCATACGAAGTTTTCAATGATAACTTTGGAGCAATTGTTAGTGTATCAGGCGTGAATAATGATAACTATAAAGATGGACAGAATAATGAACTTTATGGAACTGCATATAAAGACAGAGATTATTTAGTAAAACTTTCTTTATTAGACTATAAAGACCATGATTTAAGATTAACTCTTAGTCAAAATGAAAACAGTGGTGATTTTCAATGGGCAAAATTAGGAAGTGATGCTGGAATTCATAATCCCAATGGTCCTATAAAACTTGAAAAAGTCTATTCTACAACAACATCATATGCTTTGCAACATAATTATAATCCAAGTGATTTGATAAATTTAGATAGTAATTTAAACTTAAGTAATGTAAATGTGAATAGAAAAGATAATGACAAAAAGTATGATAATAATACTATAGGTTTAAAAGTACAAAATCATTTTGATTTTAATTTTTCTAAAACAAATAATAGATTCTCAATTGGTGCTGAAATACAAGATGAAAAAGGTGTTGATAAAGGGGCTAATTTAAGTGAAGTTAAATCGCAAAATCAAGCACTTTTTATACAAAATAGAACTACTTTTGATGCTTTAAACATCTATTATGGTTTAAGATTTGATGAATATTTCCTTGAAACTGGATTCGGAGAAACTACAAATCATAGTTATTCTCCTAATCTTGGTTTTGATTATGCATTAAATGAAACTTCTAAAATCTATGCTAATTATGGCAAAAACACAAGAATGACGGGAGTTGTTCCATTTACTTGGCTTACAGATATTAAAGCAAATACCACATATTCAAGCAAACTTAAACCTGAAGAATCCGCAAAATATGAGCTTGGATATAAGTATGAATTAAATAATCTATTTTTAGATGATGATTATTTAAACTTTAATGCAAGTATCTTCAAAACATCTATTGAAAATGTAATCATCGCAAAAGATATTACAGGCGGAAGTGGTGAAGGTGGAAAAACTTTAGTCGATTTATATAATAGTTCAAATGAGTTTGAATCAAAAGGATATGAACTAAAAGTTTCATATAATTATGATAAATATTTTAGCAGTTTAGCTTTTACAAAAATAGATGCAAATACAATAAATGATAACTCAAGTTCAACAACAGGAGTTGATGAATCAATTACTATTAGAAGAATAGGAGCATATGATTCAAAGAAACTTGTATTTAATACAGGACTTGAATTAACAAATGCAATATACATAGATTATACTTTAAATGC
>JAGOIF010000037.1 GCA_017995775.1 Aliarcobacter sp. | reverse complement strand
CAGGATTTGACCACTCTCCAACCTCACCGTTGAAAAATATTATTGTTCTGGTCTAGCGTTGTTCTAAACAAGATCACGCAGGACAAAAATGGAGCTGGTGAAGGGAGTCGAACCCCCGACCTGCTGATTACAAATCAGCTGCTCTAGCCAACTGAGCTACACCAGCATCCAAAACAAAATGGTGGCTCGAGACAGAATCGAACTGTCGACACAAGGATTTTCAATCCTTTGCTCTACCGACTGAGCTATCGAGCCCACACAAATTGGAGTGAGATTATAGTAAACAATTTATTAATTTTAACTTAAACTGTTCACTAGCATTTTAAACTCTTCTCCCCTATGGGCATAAGATTTGAATTGGTCCAATGAAGCCGCGGCTGGTGATAGGATTGCCACACTATTTTGTACTAGATTTTTATCTATTTTTTCTACTGCAACATTTAAATATTTACATTCTTCTGCATTTACAAAGAACTCTTTACAAAAATTCATAATCTTATTTGTATTAGCTCCAATTGCATATACTTTAATATCTAAATTTTTAATATTTTCGAATAAAGGAATTAAGTTTGCGCCTTTATCATCTCCACCTAATATAATATGTATATTATTATCTTTATAAGATACTAATGCATTTATAGTTGCATCTACATTTGTAGCTTTACTATCATCTATCCATAACCTATTTTTTTTATCTTTAAATTCTTCTACTTTATGTTTATCTATTTCAAATTTATTTATTAAATCATAATCTATTTCATCAAAAATGATTTTTTGTGTACACATTGCCAAGATTGCATCTAATAAAAAAGGTTCTTTAAATTTTATTTGTGATTTATCAATATTAAAATACTCGCATAAATCATCGCTATTTTTATATGTAATTAAATGTGCTGCTGTCTTTATATCTTTGAACTCATATGGAATAATTGCTACATCATTTTCTTTCATCATTAACAATGGCTTTAACTTTGCAGTTCTATACTCTTCAAAACTTCCATGCCATGTTATATGATCTTCAGAGATTGGAAGTAATATATAAATATTTGGAATAGCTTTATTTGTATAATGTAAAGTAAATGATGATGTTTCAAGAATCCATATGGGTGATTTTTCATTCATTGATGAAAGAGGTATTCCAATGTTTCCACCACAAACCGAATTATATTGTTCTAATAAATGCTGTGTCATTTGTGTTGTAGTTGTTTTCCCATTTGTTCCTGAAATCCAAATAGAAAATGGAATTATACTTTCAAATAAATCATAATCACTAACAATATTTTTTGATTTTACTACCATATTATTATAAGGTGGAATTCCTGGACTTACAACTGTTAGTTCATTTGAGTTTAAATCGTATTTATCAAAATCATTATCATCATATAAAGTTGCATTTGGAAACTTATCTTTTAAGGCTAAGGCTGTTATTCCCTTTCCTAAAATTCTTATATTATCATTTTGTTTTGTCATATTTTATCTTTATCTGATTTTTAGGCTTAGAAGTGCAATAAGATTTGTCATAAATGAGATAATCCAAAATCTTACAATTATCTTATTTTCTTTCCAACCTTTTTGCTCAAAGTGATGATGTATTGGAGCCATTAAGAAAACTCTTTTTTGTCTTAATTTATAAGAACCTACTTGTAAGATAACAGATACTGTTTCAAGTACAAATATAAATCCAATAGCCAATAAAAGCAATTCTGATTTTCCAACAATTGCCATATATCCCATAAATGCTCCTAAAGGAAGAGAACCTGAATCTCCCATAAAAACTTCTGCTGGATGTGAATTAAACCACAAAAATGCTATTAATGCTCCACAAATAGCAGATCCCATTATTGCTAACTCACCTACTATTAGAATATTTGGCATTAATAAATATGATGAGAAAATTGCATGTCCTGTAACATATACAATAATTGATAAACTAAAAAATGCCATTATAGATGGAACGGTCGCCAGACCATCTAATCCGTCCGTTAGATTAACTGCATTTGATGCAGCTACAATTACTATCATCCAAAATAAAATAGAAAATATTCCCATATCAAATAATGGAAATTTATAAAAAGGAGTATATAAATCGCTTGGATGACCAAATTCATATAATATTAAACCAATTATTCCTGCAAAAATGAATTGTAAAATAAGTTTAGCTCGAGCGCTTAAACCTGCACTATTTTTTGCTTTTGAAATTTTTGAATAATCATCTTGAATCCCAATAATTACAAATAAAATCAAGCAAGATAATCCACCAACAATGTAAAAATTGTTTAATTTTGCTGTTAAGATTGTTGCAATTATTGTTGAAAAAATAAAGACAACTCCTCCCATTGTAGGAGTTCCTACTTTTGCTCTATGTGCTTCTGGTGCTAATTCATAAATTGGTTGAGAAGCTTTTTTTGCTTTTGCCCATTTGATAAACTTTGGCATTAAATACATTGTTAAAACAAACGCAATAAAGAAACTCATTCCCGCACGAACAGAAATATACTGAAAGATATTAATATCTAGATGTCTATAGAGCCAATAAAACAAACTTAAACCTTGATTTTGATATAATTTACGCGATTATAATATATTATACTTTTTAAAAGGTTTAAACCATGTCAAATAAAACTCTACTTATAATAACTGATGGTATAGGACATAACGCTTCAAATAACTTTAATGCTTTTGCAAGTGCCATTACTCCAACATATGATTCTTTATTTAGAAATACTCCTTATTCATTAATTCATACTTATGGAAAATTTGTAGGGCTTCCTGATGGACAAATGGGAAATAGTGAAGTTGGGCATATGACAATTGGAAGTGGAAGAATTTTGTATCAAGATTTAGTAAAAATAAATATTGCAATAGAGAATGATACTTTAAAAGATAATCAAATTTTTAAAAATATTTTAAAAAAATCAAATAATATTCATTTACTTGGTCTTTTAAGTGATGGTGGTGTTCACTCTCATATTGAACATATAATTGCAATGGCGAAAATTGCAAAATCAAATAATAAAAAAGTTTTTATTCACGTAATTACAGATGGTAGAGACGTTGCCCCTGATTGTGCTGCTATTTATTTGGATAAATTATTAGAAGTTTGTGATGAAGATATTAAAATAGCTACCATTGCTGGAAGATATTATGCAATGGATAGAGATAATAGATGGGATAGAGTTAAAAAAGCTTACGATGCAATAGCATACTGTAATCCTTCAAGCTCTCTTGATGTTTTAGAATATTTAAAAAAATCTTATGATGAAAAAGTTTTTGATGAATTTATAATCCCTACTTCATTTGATGGTTATGAAGGACTAAAAGAAAATGATGGAATAATCTTTTGTAACTTTAGAAGTGATAGAATGAGAGAAATGTCATCGGTTTTTGCAAATAAAAACTTTAGTGAATTTGAAACAATTAAAAATACATTAAATCTTGCAACTATGACACAATACGATAAGAATACTCCTATTGATGTTTTATTTCCAAAAGATGCGCCTATTAACACACTTGCTGAAGTTATATCAAATGCTGGTTTATCACAACTTCACACAGCTGAAACTGAGAAATATGCTCATGTTACTTTTTTCTTTAATGGTGGAATTGAAGAGCCAATGTTAAATGAAACTAGAGTTTTAATTCCATCACCAAGTGTTTCTACATATGATCTACAGCCTGAAATGTCAGCTCCACAAGTAGGTGACGCTGTACGAACTGCTATGAGAAATGATATTGATTTTATTGTTGTAAACTTTGCAAATGGCGATATGGTTGGACATACAGGTGTTTTTGATGCAGCAGTTAAAGCTGTTGAAGCTGTTGATAAAGAATTAGGTTTAATTTTACAAACAGCAAAAGAAAAAAATTATAATATCATTTTAACTTCAGATCATGGAAATTGTGAAATGATGAGAGATGAAAATGGTAATACTCTTACAAATCACACTGTAGGAGATGTTTACTGTTTTGTAATAGCTCCAAATGTTAAAGAAGTAAAAGTAGGAAGTTTAAATAATATTGCTCCTACTGTTTTAAAACTAATGAATTTAGAAATTCCATCACAGATGGATGAACCATTAATATAAAAATAAGATAAAGAATCCTTGTGTTAAACATAAAAAAATTAAAAATTAATATCAACGAAAAACAATTATTAAATATCTCATTTAATATAAAAGATTCAACTGCATTAATTGGTGAAAGTGGAAGTGGAAAATCATTAACGTTAAAAGCTTTATTAAATCTACTTCCATCTTTTATGCACCAAGAAAAAGATATCGATTCTAGTTTTGAGTTAAATTATGACACAATTGGATTTATTCCTCAAAATCCTTTTACTTCATTATCTGCTATGACTAAAATTTCAGATCAATTTTTTTGTTCAAAAGAAAAAAAAGAAGAAGTTTTAAAATTAGTTGATTTAGATATAAAAGTTTTAAATAAATTCCCTACTCAACTAAGTGGTGGTCAAATACAAAGGGTTGTAATTGCAATCGCACTTAGTAGAAATATAAAAATACTCTTACTTGATGAACCAACAACTGCTTTAGATGAAGAAAATAAGAATAATATTATAAATCTAATTAATAATTTAAAAAATCGTTTAAATATTTTAATACTTTTTGTAACTCACGATATAGATTCAATAAAAAATATTTGTAATGAAATTGTAATTTTAAAAGATGGAGAAATTATTGAAAAAGGTTTTACAGCAGATATTTTATCTTCACCCAAAGAAGATTACACAAAAAAGTTAATTAACTCAACTTTTAAAAATAAAGAATTTAGGAATTAATATGATGAAATTTATTTTTGGTCTTTTCATTATTGCAGGTCTTGCAGTTGCTGGATGGCTATATAATTTATATGACGAAATAAAACATGATGTGGATATTGTTATAAACTATGCTCCAAAACAAAGTACTCAGTTCTTTGACAAAGATGGAAATTTAATAGCAAATACTTTCAAAGAAGAGAATAGAGAATATGTAAAATATGATGATATTCCTGCAAGAATTATTGAAGGATTAGTTGCCATTGAAGATACTCAATTTTTTGAGCACTCAGGAATAAATCCAGATGCAATTAGCCGTGCTATTATTAAAGATATAAAAGCTGGTGGATTTGTTGAAGGAGCTAGTACATTAACTCAACAGTTAATAAAAATGCTAATTTTAACAAGAGAAAAGAAATTACTTAGAAAAGTAAAAGAAGCCCTACTTGCAATTAGACTTGAAACTATTTTAACTAAAGAAGAAATACTAGAAAGATATTTAAATCATGTATATTTTGGTCATGGATATTATGGTATTAAAACAGCTGCTAAGGGATATTTTAATAAAGATTTATATGAATTATCTTTAAAAGAGATGGCGATATTAGTAGGACTTCCTAGAGCTCCTAGTTTTTATGACCCTACAAAAAATCTAAAAATTTCACTAGCTCGGGCCAATCAAGTTATTACAAGACTTGATACCTTAGGTTGGATAAATAAAGACCAGTATGAAAGTTCAATGAAAGAGACACCTGTTATTTTCAATCAATCTCTTACAAAAAACAAAGCTCCATATGCTATTGATTATGCAGTTAGCCAATTAATAACTGATATTCCTGATATTCTATCAGGTGGTTATAAAATCTATTTAACTATTGATATTGAAGCTCAAGAAATTGCAAAAGATAGCTTGAAAAAATCTTATGATGAAGCGGTTAAAAGAAATGCTAATTCAAAAGATGATTCTTTTGTTAAAGAGTTAAATGGTGCCATGATTACTATGGAAAGTGCAACAGGAAAAATATTAGCAATGGTTGGGGGAATTGATTATAACCAATCAGTTTTTAATAGAGCTTTTCAATCAAAAAGACAAGCAGGAAGTGCAATAAAGCCATTTTTATATCAAATTGCTTTAAATGAAGGTTATAATCCAGCTTCACAACTAATAGATATTTCAAGAACTTATAACTATACAGTAGGTGGCGTTCAAAAAAAATGGCAACCAAAAAACTATGGTGGAAAGTTTGAAGGAATTGTAAGTCTTAGGGATTCATTAACATTTTCAAGAAACTTATCAACACTAAATTTAGTTACAGACGTGGGACTTGGATTAACAACAGCCGAATTAAAAAAATATGGATTTAAAGATTTAGCAGAAAATCTATCCATAACATTAGGTTCTATGAATGTAAATTTAATTGAATTTAGTGAAGCTTATAGTGCTATTTCAAATAATGGAACGCAAGTTAAACCATATATTATAGAACAAATAGTAAATAGAAATGGTGATGTTGTTACTTTTGAACCACAAACAAAAGAGATAAATACACCTGAACAAAGCTACTTAATGACTTCAATATTAAGTGATGTAGTAAAAAGAGGAACAGGAAAAAATGCTCAAGTTGCTGGTATTGAATTAGCTGGAAAAACTGGTACTACAAATAATAACGTTGATGCTTGGTTTTGTGGTTATTCTCCATCTATTCAAGCAATTATTTGGTTTGGAAATGACAATAATGCACCTATGAGAAAATCAGAGACAGGTGGAATAATTGCAGCTCCTGTATTTGCTAATTTCTTTAAAAAATACTTAGAATCTCATCCAGAAATTCCAAGAACTTTTAATATTCCTAATAATGTTTATACATCAAATATAAATGGTACTACTGAATATTTTACAGAGAAATCTCCATTGCCTGAACTTGATACTTTTGTTCAACCAATGAATGCATCAGGAGAAGAAGTATTAGAATTCTAATACTTCTTCTTTGTATTTTTAATATAAAGAAATTTAACATAAAAAAAAGGTAAGTTCATTTGAACTTACCTTTTTTTATTTACTTATATTTTATTAACAAGAATATGTAGTCTTAAATTCAAAAGCTGTTGGTCTTGCTTCATAAGGCCATACTTGAGTTTCAAACTTATAATGTTGGTATGTGTCTATCATTTCTTTTGTAAATACAGGCATTAAGAAATCGTTGTCTCTTACTAATGCTTCTAAAGCACCTCTTAAAGTATGAGGCATTTGAGGAATTCCTCTTTCTCTGATTTCATCTAATGGTAATTCAAATAAATCATCATCCATTGGACCAATTGGTTCACATTTATTTTTAACTCCATCTAAACCAGCTAATAACATAGAAGCAAATGCTAAATATGGACAAGCTGTTGAATCAGGGAATCTCATTTCAATTCTTGTTGCTTTTTCACCAGCTCCATAAGGAATTCTACAAGATGCTGATCTATTTTGTGAAGAGTAAGTTAAGATTGAAGGAGCTTCAAATCCTGGAATTAATCTTTTGTATGAATTTGTTGATGGGTTTGTAAATGCCGCAACTGCACGTGCATGTTTAAATACTCCACCAATATAATGTCTAGCCATTTCACTTAAATTTGCGTATTCACCCTCTTTATAGAAAAGGTTTTTACCATCTTTCCAAATTGATTGGTGAACGTGCATTCCGCTTCCATTATCACCATAAAGTGGTTTTGGCATAAACGTCACTGATTTACCATTTAAATGAGCAACCATTTTAATTACATATTTTAATTTTTGAACGTTATCCGCAGCTTCTAATAAATCAGCAAATACTACTCCAATTTCATGTTGACCTTGTGCAACTTCATGATGTCCTAAGATTACTTCAAGTCCAACTTGCTCTAATACTTGCATCATTTCTGCTCTTAAATCTACACCTGCATCAATTGGAGCTACAGGGAAATAACCACCTTTGATTCTTGGTCTATGACCCATGTTTCCACCTTCATAATCCCTTGAATCATTCCAGTCTCCATCTTCTGAATCAACCCTATAGTAAGATTCGTTTGTATTATCTATGATTTTTACGTCATCAAATACAAAAAATTCATTTTCAGGTCCAAAATAAGCTACATCACCAAGACCTGATTCACTTAAGTGAATTAATGCTTTTTTTGCAATTGATCTTGGACATTTTTCATACATTTGTCCTTTATAGATATCATAAACATCACAAAATACAATAATTGTAGAATCAGCTGTAAATGGGTCTAAAAAAGCAGTTTCAACATCTGGTTTTAAAAGCATATCTGATCTATGAATTGGTTGCCATGCATCTATTGATGAACCATCGAAAGGCATACCATTGTCTAATTGAGAAGCACTAACAGCACTCATCATGTAAGAAACATGGTGCCATGTACCTTTCATATCTGTAAATCTGAAATCTACAAATTTAACTTCATTTTCTTTGCAATATGTAAAAAACTCATCAGTATTATTAACGAATTTACCCATAGGTTTAACTCCTTCAAATTATTTGGTGTATTGTAGCTAAATTAAAATAAAATAGAATAAAACGACTGTATACTTTATATACAACAAAGCAGCCATTTTTTCTAGTTTTTTACTTAATTAGAAATCAATTTTTATTTTTTCTCTATTATCAAATGTTATACATTTTGTGTATCCAATCTCTTTTGCTAGTGAAACAACCTCATCATATTTAAATCCAACTTGCTCTATTTCATGGGCATCTGAACCAAATGTAATGTCTATGTTCATTTCATATGCTAGTTCTAATAGTTGTTTAGAAGGATAAGTTTCGCCTATTGGTTTTCTAAGTCCTGCTGGATTTATTTCTAAAACCATTCCAGATTTTTTGATTTGTTTTAGTGCATCATTTGCTAAAATTCTTATATCTTTTTTTGGTAAAAATCTAAATACTTTTATTAAATCAAAATGTCCAACAATATCAAATAATTGCGTCTTAGCCATAGATTTAATGGCATCAAAATATTCAAGCCAAATAGTATCTATATCTTTTGATTCATAAACTCCAATAAACTCAGGATTATCAAATCCCCACATATCATTTTTATTTTTCAAGAAATGCACAGAGCCTATTAAATAATCAACTTTTGAGTTTATAATCTCATCTAAGATATATCCTTCTAAATAATCAACCTCATATGCTAGTAATATTTTTATTTGATTTTTATATTTTTCTTTTGCATCTAATACCCATTTCTCATATAATGCTTTTTGTGAAATATCCATTCTATATTTTGGATCAAAATTCATAGGGGCATGATCTGAAAAACCATAATGGTCAATTCCTAATTCTATTGCTCTTTGCACATACTGTTCAACCGTTCCATTTGCATGATTGCAAAGTGTTGTATGGTTATGTAAATCTACTCTCATAAAATTTTATTTTTCCTTATTCTTTATAGATTTGCTTTAAGTTTAAGCTAAAAGTCCTGAACCTCTAATGGCTGTACTTCTATCTTCTGCATATACTCTTTTACCATCTATAATATCATATTTCCATATTGGTGCTTGTGCTTTAAAATCTTCTACGTATTCATCAATTAGCTCAAGTGCCACTCTTCTTTTTGGACTACAAACCGCTGCTACATATGAGCTTTCGTGATTTAAAACATCCCCTCGACTGTGTGCCATCATTACAAATGCATTTTTTTGTTTTGCTTTTTCTTGCCAAGATTCAAACCATGAATTTAAAATTGGTTCATATATATCAAATGATAATCCATCGATTTTATTTTCATCTCGTACTACACCTACAAAAGTGATAATTGCACCATAATTTAAGTCTTTATATTTTTCATACCAAGTATTTGTAATTTGTTGAACATTTAAAGCTCCATCATATAGCTCTAATCCCATAATTGTATTACTCATAAATCATCCACCACAAACAGGAGGTAATAATGAGATTCTATCTCCATCTTTTAATACTATATCTTTTGAAGAAATTAATGTATCATTAACTGCAACCGCACAAGTTTCCAACCAAGTTGACACAAGACTGTCTTTTTTTAAAATTTCACTTAGTTGTGATAAATTTTGAATATCTAAATTCATATCCTCTTTATTTATTGGTCCTAAAAATTCTACTTTTACCATTTTAACCCCTTCTTATAATATTTATATTATTATAGCGACAAAATTTTAACATAATAAGGACTAATAGTTAATGATATTTGCAAAAATTGATTTTATAAATTTATTACCCTTTCATATATTTATAAAAAAAAACATACAATCTAGCCAACAAAAATCAATAATAGAATATAAAAAATCATATCCCTCATATATAAATAATAAATTTAAAAAAAGAAAAGTTGATAGTGCCTTTATTTCTTCAATTGCTTCAAGGAATGAGAAATTTTTGGATTTTGGAATAGTTGCAAAAGATAGAGTTTTATCTGTTTTATTAGTTCCAGGAGTTGATGAAAAAGACTTCCAATCTCAAACATCTAATGCTTTATCGAAGGTTTTAGAACTGGAAGGAAAAGTAATAATTGGAGATAAGGCTCTTAAGTTTTACCATGAAAACAAAGATAAAAATATTGAAATAATTGATTTAGCAAAACAGTGGAAAAATAAATACAATCTTCCTTTTGTATTTGCAGTTTTATGTTTTAATTCAAATAAAATTGCACTTACTAAACTTACAAAAAATTTCAATAAAAAACATATTAAAATTCCCCAATATATACTTGAACAATATTCAAAAAGAAGTGGCGTTTCAAAAAGCAATATATCAGAATACTTAAAAAAAATCGATTATGATTTAGGTATAAAAGAGAAAAGAAGCTTAAAACTATTTTTAAAATTAACAAAAGAAAAAGGATTAAAATGACAGTATCAGATTCCATAATTCTAGGAATTATAGAAGGAATAACGGAGTTTCTTCCAATCTCATCAACAGGACACTTAATAGTTGCAAGTGAGATTATGGGTTTAGAGCAAACAAGTATAAATAAAGCATATGAAGTAATCATTCAGTTTGCTGCAATATTAGCAGTTATTCTAAACTATCCATCAAAGTTTACATTTGCACATGTTAATTTATGGACAAAAGTATTAATAGCATTTTTACCAATTGCGGCTATTGGATTTTTGTTTTCATCTCAAGTTAAAGCAATGTTCTCAATAGAAATCGTGGCTTGGATGTTTATTATTGGTGGAATTGTATTTTTAATAGTAGAAAAGTTCTATGATGAAAAAGTTACTCATACTTTAGATGTAGAAGATGTTACTTATAAACAAGCAGCTTGGATTGGATTTGCTCAAATATTTGCACTAATACCAGGAACAAGTAGAGCAGGATCTAGTATTATTGGTGCTATGCTAGTGGGACTTAATAGAAAAACAAGTGCTGAGTTTTCATTTCTTTTAGCCTTTCCTGTTATGTGTGCTACAACTGGATATGATTTACTTAAACATCATGAAGAAATTTTAGTAGGTGGAAATTTTATAAATTTAGCTGTTGGGTTTGTGGTTTCATTTATAGTTGCATTTTTAGCTATTAAATTATTCCTAAAATTCCTTGAAAGCTTTACTTTTGTTGCTTTTGGAATTTATAGAATACTTTTTGGTATTTTACTTCTTATCATTTTCTAAAATAATATCTACAATACGTGAAGTAGCATTTGGATTAATAGAACTTATTAATTCAATGCTTATTTTATGAATATCTGAGTTTATTGCTTTGAAGAAATAATCTTCGTTTAACTCATCTTCTCTTTTTAAAAAACATAAATCTTTATCCAATAATGTTTTAGCATTATAGTACTGATGATCACCAGCTGCATATTGATATGGAATAAAAAAACTTGGCAATGAATTTGCACATAATTCCCATAAAGTTGATGCTCCTGCACGACTCACTGCAAAATCAGCCCTTGCCATTTTCTTTGGAATATCCTTTGAAAAGTCAAACACATCTGCTTTGATATTCATTTTTTCATATTCAAATTTTACTCTATCAAAATCAATTTTACCAGTTTGATGAATAATTTTAATTCCCAATTCATTTAGTTTGGGAGCTAGTTTAAGTGCAAAATCATTTATACAAACAGCACCTTGAGAACCACCAAAAAATGCAACGGTGTGTACTTCATCTCTTACTCGTGCTGTATTAAAAAAGTCTTTTGATACAGGATAATCTTTTACTTTTGAATTTTCATCAAAAGATGAGAAAATTTCTGTTGCAAATTTTGATGTTATCTCATTTAATTTACCCATTTTTGAGTTTTGTTCGTGGATATATAGCTTTGTTCCAAACTTTAAAATTGCAGCAAAACTAGCCGTTGCAGCTGAAAAACCTCCAACTGAAACTACTGTTTTTATTTGGTATTTTGAATATAATTTTAAACAAGAAATTACTTTTGAGAAAATATTTAAAAGAGATAAAGCTTTTCCGATTCCACTTTTATTTACAACACCTTTTGTATCTAAGAATATTGCTTCTTTTAATCTTTTATCATTTTCAAACCAAGCTTTATCTTGCCCATTTGAAGAACCTATGAAAATAACTTCTATTCCTCTATTATAAAATTCTTCGATAAAGGCATCGGCGACTTTCAAATGTCCGCCTGTTCCACCACCTGTAATAACTACTATTTTACTCATTTTTTCTTAACCTTTTTTTTCTCGTCTTCTTCCCGAACAACTCTACTTATAGATAAAACTAATCCAATAGAAACAGCCATCGCTAACATGGAAGATCCACCGTATGATAAAAGTGGTACAGCGATACCTTTTATAGGTATCATTCCTGAAATTCCATATGAGTTGATTAAAAATGCAACTATAATCATCAATGCAATTCCAAGGGTAAATAAGTGATAAATTGGATTATCAACTCTTCTACTTATTTTAAAAATTCTCCAAATAATCATAAATATAATTGAAGTAAGACCCATAAGTCCAAAAAGTCCTATTTCTTCTGTAATTCCTGCTAATACAAAGTCTGTATGAACTTCTGATAAAAATCCAACTTTTATATCTCCTAAAGCAATTCCTTGACCAAAAAAGCCACCATTATGAATTGCATTTAAGGAGTGTGATACTTGGTAAGGTTCAGGTAATTCATCGATTCTTAAATATGGTTCAGCCCAAGCTGGCAATACTGATAAAATACCATCTTGTACCATTGCCCACCATGAGTGAATTCTTTTTATCCTGTGTGGTGCTGCAATAATTAATCCAACTAATCCAACTCCTGCGATTAATCCTAAGGCTAAAAATATCTTAAAAGATCTATTTGCAAAAATCAATAATGCAACTAAAATAACTCCTAAAAGAACAACCTGTCCTAAATCTTTTTGTAAAAATGCAATAATAAACACAACCACAAAAAAAGTTAAAAAATATGGAGATAAAAGTACTACTTCATCTTTTAATCCAAGTTTTTTAGGTTTATTTATAACTTTTCTATGAAATGACCACGATAAAAAATATATAAATCCTATTTTGAAAAACTCAACTGGCGATAGTGAAAATCCAGGAAGTCTGATCCATCTATTTGCCCCACCTGATTCTGTTACCATTGATGCTGGTAAAAATGGCATTACTATCATTAATATAAAAAATAGTACAAATAGAGTCATTCCGACTTTTTCTACAATTTTTTCTGGTTCTATTAGTGATAAATACCACATAATGAATATTGCAACGATTCCTACAAGTCCTTGTCTTATAAAAAAATGAAATTGGTCATATCCAAAGAACTCTACAGTATAAATTGTGAGGGAATAGGAAAATACGATGCTACAAATTATTAATAGTGACACCAATATAAACAATGGATAGTCAGCTTTATTATTATTTGGGTTATTGTTAATTGCTTTAATCTTAGTTTTGTTAAAATACATTTCTCATTATATAATAATATGGATAAATATGCCTTCAAAAAATATCGAAAAAATCGACAAAACCAAAAAAATTGTAATATTATTTTCTCTAATCTTCTTTTGCCTCACTATTCTTATGATATCTGTATTCAGAACAATAGCTGAAAAAAGGCATATGCCTTCATTAAAAGGTGAAAAAAGTGAGCTTGCTGTTAGAGGAGATATTATAAGTGCTGATAATTTTAAAATAGCATCTTCAAAAAAGCTTTATAAAGCAGCAATAGATACAAGACACTTGGATCCTGCCAAAAGGGAACTTTTTTTAAATCTATTTTCAATTTATAGTAATGTACCTTATAAAGAATTAGCAGATAGATTAAAAGAAGGTGAAAAAAATCCAGGAAATTTAATTTTATCTTATGGTATTAACTCAAGATCTGCAAAAAATCTAAAAGAATTAGCTTTTAAATTAATTCAATTAGACGTCTTTATGAGTAGACAAATAAATGGAAATAAAATATTAAGAGGTCTAACAATAAGTGAAAGTGGAGAAAAAAGAACATTTTCATATGAAGACACATTAACACCAGTTGTTGGATACATCTCAAAGTTTGAAACAGAAGCTGGAAAAACCAAAGTAAATGGAATCAAAGGACTTGAAAGAAATTATAATAAAGTTTTAAATCAGACTAAAGATGGAGTTTTACAAGGAAACAGAGACGTTTTATCTTATATCTCTTTTGATAAAAATTCAATTATTAGAAAACGAATAGATGGTGCAACTTTAAATTTAAATATTCCTTTGAAACTGCAAAAAAACAATGAAATGATTTTAGATTTATATAAGAAAAAACTTAGTGCCGATGAAGTTATTGTATCAATTATGGAGAGTAAAACAGGAAAAATTATAACTATGGCATCTTCAAATAGATTTAATCCTGAAAAAATTAAAAAAGAAGATATTCCATCACTTAACGTAAATGCTATTGAGTACCAATTTGAGCCAGGTTCTGTAATAAAACCATTATCCATATCTCTTGCTTTAGATAAAAATTTAGTTAAAAGAAATGAGAGTTTTCCTGCATATAACTCAGCAAATGGAACAAACTCTGCTGGAGAATTTCCAAAAGGTGCCTATAAAATTGGACGATTTACAATTAAAGATGACCACCAATTTAAGAAACATTATCTTTCTTTAGATGATATTGTTATGTTCTCTTCAAATATTGGAACACTTCAAATAGCTCAAAGATTATCAGGTCCTGAATTTTTTGAAGGTATGAAAAGATTTGGATTTACAAGAAAATCAGGTATTGATTTACCTTATGAAAAAAAAGGTGTAATGCCAAAAGTTTGGCAATTTTCTGCTGGTGATAAAGATAAAAGAGATAATGTATTTAAAGCTACTGTATCTTTTGGTCAAGGTATGACTTCGACATTTATCCAAGTTTTAAAAGCTTATTCTACTTTTAATAACGATGGTTTTATGATTACTCCTCATATTGTTTCACACTTAACTTATGATAATGGTCAATATAAACCTTATAATGACAAACCTGAAAAAATCATCTCAAAACCAACAGCCGATTTAATGAAACAATTACTTGTTCAAACCGTAAATGAAGGAACAGGAAGAGCTGCTAAAATAGAAGGTTTAGAAATTGGTGGAAAGACAGGAACAGCACAAATTGCAAGGGGTGGAAAATATTTAAAACAATATATTTCTTCATTCTTTGGTTTTGTAAATGATGAACATGGAAACTCATATACAATTGGAGTAACAGTTATAAATCCTATTTCAACAGGAAAGAACTGGTACTACTATTACGCTTCATGGTCAGCGGTTCCTGTGTTCAAAGAAATCGTTCAAAACTTGGTTAAATTAAACTATTTAACACCTAAAGAAGGTATAATTCCAAATAAAAATTAAAGGAAATATATGTTCGGTTCTAAAAAAGATTTAAAAAAATATGATTATACAAGTGAAGAATTATCAAAATTTAACTTCGCAAAAATCACTACAGATCATGGTGAAATTTGGATTAAATTATTTAATAAAGAGACTCCAATAGCTGTATCAAACTTCGCTACTTTAGCGAATGATGGATTTTATGACAACTTATCTTTTCATAGAGTAATTCCTGGATTCATGGCACAAGGTGGATGTCCACAAGGAACTGGAACAGGTGGTCCAGGATGGTCAATCGAGTGTGAAACAAGTGCTCTTAAACAAGTTCATAAAAGAGGAAGTTTATCAATGGCACACGCTGGTAAAAATACAGGTGGAAGTCAATTTTTCATCTGTTTTGTAGCTTGTCCTCACTTAGATGGTGGTCATACAGTATTTGGAGAAATTGAAGATAATGATGAAGATAGTTTTATAACTCTTGATTCAATTAGCCAAAATGATGCAATTATTTCTATTGAAATATTAGAATCTAAATAAGAAAAGATAATCCTTTTTAGGATTATCTTTCATGAAGCGAATTTGCTTTTGTTTTAAGTATAGGTTTCAAAAGGAAATCTAAAATAGATTTTTTACCCGTTATAATATCTACTGTTGTTATCATTCCTGGAATGATTGGAAGTTTTTGTTTATTCTTTTCCAAATAATTTTGCTCTGTTTTAATAACAACCTTATAATAACTAGTTTGTTTTTTATCATTTTTCTCTTCAATACTATCAGCTGAAATCTCTACAATTTTACCTTCTAGTCCACCATAAATAGAAAAATCATAAGCTGTTATTTTTACTATTGCTTTTTGATTTGGATTTATAAAAGCTATATCTTTTGGATCAATTTTTGCTTCTACAAGTAAAATATCACTTTGTGGAACTATTTCTATTAAGTCCATTCCTGATTTTACAACTCCACCTATTGTATTGACATTTATTTGTTTTACAATTCCATCAACTGGTGAGATTAAAACAGTTTTATCTAGTTTATCTTCATCTGCAACTAGTTTTGATTCATACTTTTTTATTTCTGTGTTTATTTTTTGAAGTTCATTTGATGCTTCTGATTTAAAAATCTTTAGTTTTTCTACTATTTTATTTTGTGCTTCTTCTATTGCATATTTTGCTCTTGGAATTGAAGCGTATGTTGCTTGTAATTCACCTTCTAGTTGGGCTAATTCTCTTTTAATTTTTAATAGATCTACTTTTGATTTAGACTTTTTTTCCACAAGTAATTCCATAGTTTTAGCTTCTTCTGCAACTAATGCAATACTTATTTTTAACTGTGAACTTTTACTATTAAGTTCATTTATCTCTTGCTCTTTTTGCTTTAATTGAATTTTAAATGTTTTAATAGTGCTTTGTAACTCTTCCATTCTTGAATCAAAAAGTTTTCTATCATTCATCGCAAATACATTTGCATTTTCTATTACAGCATCACTATATTTTATCTCCGGAATCTCTTTTGTCAAATCTAATTTTGATTCAAGTTCTAATCTCTCTTTTGTTACTAATAAATGATAATAAGTCTGTTTGTTTTCTTCAAGTGAAGCTTCAACCCTTGTTGTATCTATTTTCATCAAAGGCTGTCCTTCTTTTATGATTGAGCCTTCTTTTATTAGAATTTCTGAGATTATTCCACCATCTAAACTTTGGATTGTTTTAATTTTTTCAGAAGGAATAACTTTTCCTTCTCCTCTTGTAAGCTCATCAATTTGTGAGAAATAAGCCCAAATAAAAGCTCCAAAAAAGAATACAAAAATCGCAAAAAATAGTACTAATACCTTTTGATCAATTTTTGCATTTTTTTGTGAATGCAAAATATTTACAAAATTTAAATCTTCGCTATTACTCATTTTCTACTCTTTTTGCAATTGTTGGTTTTGCTTTTGCACCAAATGAAGCTACTATTTTTTCTTTTGGTCCATCTGCAATTATTTTTCCATCTTCTATTACTATTAATCTATCTACTATTGATAAAAGTGATGGTTTGTGGGTTATTATGATTACTGTTTTATCTTCTACTATCATTTGAACTTTTTTCTTAAATACATTTTCAGATAATTCATCCATCATATTTGTAGGCTCATCTAATACCAAAATATTTGGATTTGAAAGTATTGCACGTGCTAATGTAACAGCTTGTCTTTCACCACCTGATAAGCCCTCACCTCTTTCTCCTACAATTAAATCATAACCCTTTTCATGTTTTCCTAAGAAATCATGAACCCCTGCTATTTTGGCTGCTTTTAATATCTGCTCATCAGTTGCAAACTGCTCACCAATAGTGATATTATCTTTGATACTTCCCATAAATAAAAATGGCTCTTGGGGAACATAACCTATTGATCTTCTTAAATCAACTGGATCTATTTGTCTTATATCTGTGTTATCAACTAAAACAGAACCTTTTGTTGGTTCGTATAAATTTAAAAGTAGTTTTGCCAAAGTTGATTTTCCAGAACCAATTTTTCCTATGATTCCTACTTTTTCACCTTTTTTTATAGTTAGATTTATATTTTTTAAAACATCAAATTTTTGTTCTTTATATGCAAAATTTACATCTTTGAAAACTATATCTCCTTCTAAGTTTGGTCTACTTAGATATTTTTGATTTCGTTCTCTCTCAACTGGCATTTTCATAATTTCATCAATATTATTTAAAGAAAGCATAGTTCTATCAAGTCTAATAATCATTCCAGCAATTTGTGAAACAGGACCAATTACACGACTATTTAACATCATGGCTGCAATTATTGCTCCCATTGTTAGCGTTCCATCACTTGCTAAAAGAACTCCACCTGCAACTATTATTATTCCTGATAATTGAGAAATAAAACCTA